>CAYVHK010000145.1:863-11988 GCA_964451145.1 uncultured bacterium
TAAAGCCTGAACTGACCTGGTAATCGCCTCTCGTTTTTCATCTTCGTCTTCGATGCCAACCGTATGACCTTCCCAAGCCATGAGGCCTCGAAAATTTAGGCCGTCTGTCTGATGAACTAAAACAGATAGGTCAAGAGTGGACTGTCCTGGCTGTACACCGGCCCGATTCATACCGGTATTTATCTCCACCAGAACATCAATTTCAGTTTGTTTTTCGGTTGCAATGGCCCCCAGATGTTTCACGTTAGTTGGATGATCAACGCTTACTTTAACTTCTGCTTGGTGACATAATTGAACAAGACGTTCAATTTTTCTGGGACCAACAATTTGATTGGCAATTAAAATGTCAGTGATGCCAGCACGAAACATTACTTCAGCTTCACTGACTTTGGCACAAGTAACTCCTATAGCTCCAGCTTTTATGGCCTTATGAGCGATTGCTGGAATTTTGATGCCCTTGATGTGTGGTCGCCAAGCTACGTTCGATTGACTAAAAAAGTTAGCCAACGTGGTGATGTTGGTTTCTAGTTGGTTGAGATCAACCCAAAGCGAAGGCGTGTCTAAAATATCTATGCTCATATTATTTTGCTCCAGTAAAATTTTCTAGTCAAAAGCAACTCGGAAGCCTATGACAAATTCGGCATAATCGTGACTGAAAAAATCGTAGCTGGTGCAGCTAGCGTGTTCGTGGTTATAATACCAAGCACCACCTCGAACTAAACGGAATTTCTGATCGTCGTCATACCAAGTCAAACTCCACTCCCAAACATTACCGAGCAAATCGTAACAGCCAAAAGGGCTTACACCGTCAGGAAAAGTGCCAACTGGAGTTGTGGCGCCAACTCCAGCTTCAGCCGTGTTACAACGGGGTTTATCGATCTCATTCCCCCAAGGAAAAGTTCGGTCGTCGTTTCCACGGGCAGCTCGCTCCCACTCTTCAAAGCTCGGCAATCTACCACCAACCCAATCTGCATAAGCTTCTGCATCCACACAATTTACTCCAACCACTGGATGATCTCCACAATTGAGTGGAAATTTTTTGTCTAACTTTGGATTGTCATTGTGCCAACTGGCTGGAGGTGGGTATTTTGTGGCTTCGACAAAGCATTGATATTGAGCATTAGTTACAGGGTATCTACTGAGTCGGAAGGCATCGACAAATAATGGAGTTAGTTCTGGACCAAGTAAAACAGTACCAGCTGTAATCTCAACTGTACTATCAAGGATTTGTAGAGCAGCTGAAACCAGTTCGGTGTCAATATCGGACAGAGCTCTGCCAAGGGAGGAAACGTACTGTTGTGATGTTAAGCCGTTGGCGGTTTTGATAAAAGGTTCAACAGTTTCCCATTTAAGGTCCGCCAAAAGCAAGCGTTTAACGGATGTTATTTTGTGAGGCTCATAGTGCCAGCACCAGTATTTATTCAGAATCTTTCGGAACGAATCAGGATCATCCAACTGTTGAGGTCGTATTTTTGGTTGTTTTGTTCGTTTGTATCGTGGAAGATTTATCAATCGGGTCAAAATTCAGATACCTATATTCAAAAGATCAAAGTATATATTAACATCTTTCTTTTTTAGTAACCTTGACAGATTGCGAAAATTATGACATTTTTTTAGTGTTTTTGGGGAGGTAACCAATGTGTAATGGTTCATTAAATTATCTCACAGTAGAACAACTTGCTCAATTCCAAAGCAATGGTTTTTTGGCTATTGAAGGCTTATTAACACAAGATGAGCTGAAAATGCTAGCTCAACAGACCGATCATATCGCCAGTGGCAAATTGGCACATATTCCCAAAACGAGCATCCAATTGGAATCAGTTTTTCGTTCTGGAGAGCAGGCTGTAGTTAACCAAGTGTTGTCAGTCCGTAAGTTATACAATATTGCTGTTTATGATGAACGTATGTGGCAACATGTCACACACCCAAAAATTATGGCTGTGATCAGTGATTTGCTTGGTGTGGGCGACATCAAAATGTATGGTGATCAGCTGTTTATGAAGGCTCCAGATACTGGAAGTGCCCAAGCTTGGCACCAAGATTCGGCTTCATGGCGGGATATTTTTCCTATGGATTTAGTAACCGCATGGACAGCAATTGACCAATCATCAATAAAAAACGGCTGTTTGCATTTTATCCCTGGTACCCACCGTTGGGGAATGATGGAAAGCGAACAGTTACTCAATTTCGTTTCAGATTTTGGGCGCAATCCTTGGCCAATAGTACCGGTACCACTCAGGCCTGGTAGCGTTAGCTTTCATCACAGCTTAACGTTACATATGAGTGAAGCTAATTTTTCAAATCAACGGCGAAGAGGCTATGCCGTCCACTATATGCGGGCCAATTCGTGGAAAGACAGTTCAGTCACTGGCGCTCCCAAAATGCCACCTTTCAAACAGGTTTGCGGTCGCTCTTTCGAGGAACGTGTCTAGTTGAAAAAACTAGCTACTGCGATTATTCAGGATTACTTAGTCTTGCTTGGTTACTGAAGATACTTACCGAATTATTTCCCAAGCCAAATGCTTTAATTCGGGTCGAATCAGCTTATTCCAGGCTAACTCAACAGCTTGTGGCGAACCAGGTGTTGAGATAATCAATTTACCTTTGTAAGTGCCGGCCGTAGCACGGGAGAGCATCGCAGCTGCCCCGACTTGGTTATAGCTTAACATGCGGAAAATTTCGCCAAATCCAGTTAAGCGTTTTTCCAGTTTTCGGTCAATGACATCGAAGGTTCGGTCCCGAGGGGTAATACCCGTACCACCATTAAAAATGATGATACGGGCTGAACTATCGATCATCTGTTCCAAAACAATTTCTATTTGTTGTGGCTCGTCTGGCACTATCTGGTAAGCTTCGATAGTATGCCCTCTCTGTTCCAATTCGTTTCGTAAAAAGATAGCATTAGTATCGGTTTCTGGTGTCCTAGAGTCGCTGACAGTAACAATACCGATAGCGACAGAATCAACAGCCTCGGCCGCCATTTCTCGGTGTTGTTGGGTACTCTTGTTTTTTGACATTGTGCTTTATATGTTTCGCGCGAGGGCGATTCTCCTTTGTTATTATTTGGCTATTCAGTTAATTAGGGCTTTCCACAGCCTCCAGTTGGCTCGTCGAATCATTTCCGGCCAAGACTTGTTAGGTAAAATCCAAGGCATAGAGGTTGCTCCTGGTTGATGCCAACTATTGTCGTAGCCTGTGACATCCCACAATAGATCAGCACCCGAAAACCCTAATTGAAGTAATTTAGAATCTGGTTGTTTGCCGTTATTTTTAAGAATATTGTGATGTATCCAACAACCTGAAGCAATAGGATCTACATCAAGTTGTTTTTTTTGAGGTCGTTTATTAAGCGCAACGAGTCCAATACCATAAGAATTATTACCACTAATTTCATTATAAGCAACCTCAACTTCATCTGCTGCCATAATCATAATACCACTACCGGATGGCACACCGCTAACTGCAGCATTGGGATCAGCAAAATTGACGTGGTTGTTGTCAAATACCTTATTGTTTACTACTCGACAGTTGCGAGAAAATTTGGACGGATTGTTAGGTAGCAGAAAGACGAGAATTCCACCTGCATTATCATAAGCCATGTTCCGTTGCACTACTGCATTGACAGAATTTTCTATTTCAATGCCAGTGACATTGCCATAGACTTGGCAATCCTCAACGACAATATCTTTGGATTGACCGACGTAGATTCCAGCATCTCTAACTTTTGTAACTTCACAATTAGTAACATGAACTCCGACGCATTCGACCGGATAAACGCCATATAATCCAGTATTATCGCATAATATTTTTTCAAAAGTTATATTGTGGGCTCCATTGATCATTATTCCGTTGGCCGTGTAGTTTTTAATTATCAAGTTTCGTATGACCACATTACTTCCCGAACCGATAATTCCATCGGCCAACTTCTCTTGACCATCTAAGATCGGACGATTATCACCTTCCGAAAGACCTTCGATTACTACGCCTGAAATATCAACACTAAGAGTTTCGTGATACAATCCAGGCTTTATACGAACTATATCACCAGCGACTGCCAAATTGATACCTTCTTGGATTTTTTGATCTGGCTGAACGGTGATGATACGGCCATCCTTGACGATTGAGTTAGGCATATTAGACATTATACTTGAAATTTGTTGTAACTCAGCGGACTGGTTTTCCAGTTTCGACACAGGAGACAAACCAGATGGTAAATAGTCAGGAATAGATGGTTTGTTCGATTCATCAGTTAAACCATGCAAGAAAGCAATCAGGTCATCCTTCTCTTGTTTTGTCAGTTTGAAGGGACGAATTTTATCATCGATATTAGGCAGGCCTCTACTATTCCCACCTCCATCAGCGTAAAAATCAATCACTTCTGACAATGTCTGAAAACTGCCATTGTGCATGTAAGGAGCAGTCAGTGCCACATTTCGCAGTGTGGGTACTTTGAAGGCAAAGTTGTCATTTGGATTGTCCGTAATTCGACCCCGGCCCAAATCAGGTTGTTCTGGATATAAATCTGGTACACCGATTACTTTGAAATCAGGATTAGCAAAGGTCGGAAAATTGTGACATTCGAAACAACGAGTTTTCATGGAACGAAAAATGTTTAAGCCTCGTTGAGCAGAGGGAGTTAATGCCGACGAATCGCCTTTGGCGAATCGGTCAAACGGCGATTTACATGTCTCTAAACTACGTTCGAAACTAGCGATGGCATAGGTCACATTTTGGAAAGTAATTCCATTATTAAAATTAGCAGCAAATTGGCGAACGTATTCTGGTATATCCTGTAATTCGTCCACTAATTCTTCAGGATCCTGCCCCATTTCATCTGGATGCTGAATTGGATTCCTAGCTTGGTCCTCCAAATCGATAGATCTGCCATCCCAGTATTGTAGGTGGTTGTAGGTGGCATTCCATATTGTTGGTGATGATCGAGTCAATGTTTTGCCGTTTTTTCGGTTTTGACCGAGACCAGAACCACCTATTCCCATCGATAAAGCACGATTGTCAGAAAATCCAAGATCAGGATGATGACAATGAGCGCAAGAAATATCGTTTTGACCTGACAGAATTGGGTCGAAATACAATAATCGACCCAACTCCACTTTTCCTGTCGTAGATGGGTTATCAAGTCGAGTTTTGATAGGTGGAAACGGTCGATCCAGATTCTGATTGGGGACAATCTGCTTGAAAAAAGCTTCTTCTTGTTGGATCATGGATGGTATGACATCAGGCGCAAACGAAGAACTCGGCCAGTAAACCAAAATTAAAAAAAGCGTAAGTAACAAAATCATAGTGTGTTAAGACAATAGTTCGTGGACAGTAGAGATAACTAGTTCTTCAACTTCTGATTTGAAATGGGTTGGGCGATTGAAATAGATCATTGCTGTCTCTCCCTCGTATCCCCCTTCCTTCAGAATGCGGGCCGATGGAATATAGGCCGGTAGATCATTACAATAGGCATTGAGCCAAAGTTTCTCTTCATCTAATTCGTCTTTCAACCTGAGCGCAAAATCGACTACAACTTCACCAGCCAAAAATACAATAGACAGATCCGTGCCGAACCGCCACATCTGAATAGCATAGGAGAGATTCGGCTGTAAGTTCTGACCTGCATCGATCTTTGCCAACTGAACTTCTGCATGATAGCCTATGGCCCCACCTTCCTTAACCCGTTTTTGCCATTCGGCTGGTGTAGGAAGCGTGTCAAAAGGTAGTTTAATCCACTTTATTTCACCCTCCATAGCTCTCAAGTCTAATGGTTTTAAAGCAGTTTCCATCAATCTATTAACCTCTTGAGCTACGGATTGACCGTGTTGCTCAGCATGCCCGTATTCGCCGCGCGGGTATGGATTTGCGTCGCCAGCACAACCGATAGAGACAAAAGCAATAGCGGTTGTGTGTTTAGCATCCAGTTCAGACATAGCATAACCAGCCCAATCCCCGTTTATAGTATTGAAAGCTAGTGTTGTGGTGTGACAAGCATAACTACACCAAATTGCCATCGGTTCACCATTATGTCGATATGCCAACATGACAGGTAAATCATGATCCACAGGGCCATCTTCGGTACGACGGTTTTTGGCAAAATTAACCGAACCCCGCCCCCAAGAAAGTTGTCCAACTTCAATTTTAGATAAAGCCGATCGAACGACCAATAGCAACTTCTCAGTTAACTCGGTGGTATATTGATTAATCCGGGTTTGATGTTTTGTAGGTATTGGTTGACCAAACAATGTCTCTAACGCACCAGATAAAAAAGGAGCTGAGTGAGTATGAGTAACACTGAGGGTAAACTGACATCGAGGAACATTATATTTAATTTGCAGTTGCTGAGCCACTGTTTCGGTAATATGCTCCGGAACAGCACAATTCTCTACACACAAAAAAACAAATGGAGGTTGATTAGGTGGAACAATCGTCAAGCATTTAGCCCAGATGTTTTGAACAACCTCTGCCGTCTCCTTTTTTCTGGCTCCATAACCGGACAGACGAATAGGATAATCGGGAGTGATATCGATTTTGCTAACGCCAATTTGTGGTAGTTGAATTGAGTTCATAATAAACTAAAAACCGGATGATTATTTACTTTAGGTTGCAGAGACTACTTGAGGGACAGCAATCGGTCTTCCCTCATTTGACGATTGATTAGCACAGATTGAAACCAAAGCCGATTGTAGACCATCGGCATAAGATGACTTGACCAGCGATTGATCTTTGGTTTGAATAGCTTGTATGAAGGCTTGGTCAATGCCAAGTTGAGGTTCGGTCGATATTTCAACAGTATCGACATTGTTAGGCTCAATCTCGAAATTGCCCCAACCAAGTCGGACAATTTGGTGATCTTCGAGAATGAAATCGGTTCTCATGCTTCCACCACCATTGATTAATGCACAAGTAGTAGTGATTTGCCCTACTGCACCATTGGCGAATTTGAGGGTAACGACTTCTGCATCAGGGATGGTGTGATTGGGTTCATCAGTATTAACTCGCATAGCCGACAATTTATAGACTTCCGTTATCTCACCTGCCAAATAACGGATCATGTCAATTTGATGAGTCGCTTGCTCATGTAGCATCCCACCTGATTTGTTCATTACTCGCCACCAGTGGTCTGGGCCACCTGCAATTCCACCCCAACGGTGACTGGCAACCATACCAATTGTTTTATCCTTCAGATAACCACGCAAAGCTATTTCTGCGTTTTGATATCGTCCTTGATAGCCAACACCAGTTATAACAGCAGCTTTATTAACTGCTTCTAAAACCGATAGCCCGTGATCTATTGTCATTGATACTGGCTTTTCGACAAAGATGTGCCTTCCGCTGCTTGCCGCGATTCGTTCAATATCATTGTGAGCAAACGGGGGTAGACAAAAATAAACCGCGTCTAAGTCAGCTTCATCTAACATTCGCTGGGCATCAACATAGGATTGGCCCCCATAGCGATCCGCAGCGATTTTCGCTCTTTCTTCTGCTATATCGCAAAACGCGACAATGGTAGCCTCTTCAATGGTATGAACTTGACTGATATGCGCGTTTGCCATACCACCCGTACCGACAAAACCGACTTTCACATTTGACATATTATTAACTCCATCGATCAGTATAAAACTGATCAGGATTTTTTAGTTGCTAGCTGTAATTGGTTGGAGTTGGAAAACAGGGTAAGTTTGTCCAACTTTCTTTTGGTGGAAATTGTATATTGACTTTTTGCCAATGAGGTCGCTAAACTCTTGCCGCAAATGACTGGGCATAGTAATTGATTTACTTTGGGATAACTGGCGCAAAGTTTCTAAAATTGTGATTTCCCTTGGTTTACCGGCACCGGTTTCTACTTTTAGACCTAGACCGAAACCGACCTCACCTAAACCAAGGCCATACACGCCTGCCGCTCCAGACTTCATCACAATTTGGTTAGGATATTGTCGCATCATTTCAGCACTAAACTGACCAGTTCCTGACATATACTCAGGTTTTGTTATCATAGCATGACGAATTTTTGCTAAGGCTTTCTGTCGAAATGTACCATCCACAGGAGCGGTGGCCAATCGGGCAAATAATAGACCAATTCGCCAAATCGGGAGCGCAAAAGTTGGAACGCCACAACCATCAACAGCAATGTCGACATCGGACAATTCGACCTCAGCTACTTCTGATAGCGTCTGTTTGATTAACTGCTGGACTGGATGAAACTGGTTTAAGTAGCCGGTAGTGGGAAAACCTTTTAGTTTACACAAAGCCAAAATACCAGCGTGTTTACCGGAACAGTTTGAGTGGATGGCAGTCGGCTTTTGATCTCGCTGTATCATAAATCTTTGACTAGGCAAATGAGCGGGTAAATGAGCTCCAGATTCTAGCGCTGATTCGGTTAGGCCAATTTTGGACAAGATCTGACGTACAGTTTGTAAGTGATAGTCTTCGCCGCTGTGTGAGGCGCACATGACTGAAATTTCATCAGCTTGCAGGTCGTAGGTTTCTATAGCCCCAGCTTCGATGGTTGGCAATAACTGGAATGGTTTGGCTGAAGAACGTAAGAAAGTTTTGAGCTCAGGATTTCCAGCCGAATACAACATTTGACCATCAGCTGACACGACGGCAACTGCTCCTCGGTGGACAGTTTCTACTACGCTACCGCGTGTTTGTTCTACTAACGGTACCGTATCTTTATACTGCATTCATCCTTCCTGCAGTAATAGCAATTAAATTGGCCAGCTCGGCACTAATTTGGCCTGAAGTTGTTCAATTTGATATAGTTCTTCAACTCGAATTTCTTGACTCAATTTGTCTGACAGCAGTGTTCTGACCATAATCTTCACCTGTTCTACTATGTCTACTAAATCCCCTTTAATATGATGGACTAAGATCACACTTCAACCGATAATTTGTTGCTCATAGGCCACTGCTATTCTGACTCTTTTACTCTAAATCTGGCACGAAGTTATTATATGGCAATGCTAACAAATGTCAAGGTGGAAAAACAGGGAAATGACTTTTGGTAATCTTGATCTTACCTATAATTTGTGTTAGCCTCTAGCATTCCGTTCTTAATTTTTATTAATCGAGGGTCGTACGATGTCCAACCCGATTCCAATCATTTACGCCGACCAACGTGTTACCCCTCCCAACTGGGCAATTCAACAAAGACGATTAATCGACCTGATGAATCAAGCCGGTGCATTTTATACCACTCAGTATGTTCGTCCCGACAATACTCTAATTTGGAAAGACAACTGGCCAGGCATGGACGGTTCTGATGATGCCTACGAATGTTTTTGGACTTTTCCCTTTTTTTACTTGGTTGGTGGAAGCGAGCATCTTCACCAAATATCGCGACATTTATGGGATGGTATCACTTGGCAGTTTACCGAATACGGCCAAATTTATCGAGAGTTTGACGCTTACTACGATTGGATGCATCACGGAGAGAGTTACAGCTATCTTTACTACCTAGGTTTGTGTAATCCTTTTGTCTTTAAAGATCGACAAAGGGCCAGACGATTTGCCGGTTTTTACACCGGTGAAGATGCGGAGGCACAAAACTACGATGTGAAGCGAAAGCTGATTCGTTCCCCGCTGAACGGTAGTCGAGGTCCAAGATTGGAAATGTCTCGAGAAGACTGGTCTACTCATCGAGACGTTTTGGCAAACTATCCAGCACCCTATGAGGATATTCCCGGTGTCAACACTGAAAAAGCTGATTGGAACAACGATGAAGTTTTTACTGTTATTCTAGAACTACTCAATCAACGGATGGCCAAGGGTGATGTGCCGCTCAATTTGACTGCAACTAGTCTGGTTTTACACGCATTTGCCTACGAAAACGAAGGTAAATACAAACAGTGGATTTTGGATTACCTAGCTGCTTGGCAAAAACGTACCGAACAAAACAACGGTATCATGCCCGACAATGTTGGTCTTAATGGGGAAATCGGTGAAAACATGGAAGGTAAGTGGTGGGGTGGCTATTATGAATCAACCTTAATTGCTGGCAGTAATGCTTTGATGTTAACAGGCGACTCTGATTATCTGAATTTAGCCCGTTCGCAGCAAGATCTGCTGTGGTCGTTAGGCCAAAAACAAAATGGGAATTGGGTTGTGCCGTTCAAGCATTTGGATAATGGTTGGGATAGCTACAGACCAATGCCTTCTAATTTCCCTATTCAGTTGTGGAATGTATCTGAATCAGAAGCTGACTTGGAACGGGTTAATCGATTGACCAACACAGAAAAATGGTCAGAACAGCTGAGTGGTCGGGACGATAACGGGGGCTGGTTTCGCTTCGTTCACGGTGACTTTCCAGAATTCCCGGAACGTGTTCTAGCAGAAAATATTAATTTTATGAGCCAGCGTCTAGAGATGATCGAAAATGATAATACTGATCCAAACAGTTGGGATGTTCATCACTGGCAAGCACGCAACCCCGTTTGGCCACAAGGGCTGCTCCAATTAACTACTGGTGGGCCAACAGCCATTTATCACGGCGGTATGTTGAACTGTCGGATCCGACACTTTGATTTGACAGAAAAGCGGGCTGGCTTGCCGGAGGATGTATCAGCATTAGTCGATCAAATTTCGGCATGTCGATTTCGATTACAACTAATCAATCTAAATCCGGTCTCTCCTCGTTCCGTGGTCAGTCTAGCTGGGGCTTTTGGGGAACATCAGTTCAAAAGTGTCGCAATCGGGGAAAAAACTATCTCTGTTAATTCCAAGTGGCTACAGGTTGACTTGCAACCCCGTTGCGGTATTACACTCAATATTGAAACTGACCGATTTGTTAATCCACCCAGATATGATTTCCCTTGGTATGTAGATAGGAAAACATTGACTCCTATCCAGTCTCGTACGCCAGACATTGATCCCGGTAGCGTCCCAGTTGGAGGTTAATCGCCCAAATAAAACAATATTATTAATGTATATCACAATTAAAGACCACATCTAAGTCTATTTACGCTATGGTTGATAGACGTTTTGATTTGACAATACTGTTGGAATAGATAATTATAATTTATGGCCTTTCTCGCAGAAAAAAATGACTCGCAACTTCCAAGCAAGAAGACAAATCGA
Organism: uncultured bacterium; assembly: GCA_964451145.1. Classification (GTDB taxonomy): domain Bacteria; phylum Poribacteria; class WGA-4E; order WGA-4E; family UBA9662; genus TMED15. The sequence goes on from CAYVHK010000145.1 coordinate 11,940, forward strand.
ATCTATTGCCGTTGAGGTTGGCTTTCCTAGAGAATATGACATTTTATTT
>CAYVHK010000146.1:0-11927 GCA_964451145.1 uncultured bacterium
CGCCTGTAGCTCAGAGGATAGAGCAGGGGCTTCCTAAGCCTCGTGTCGGGGGTTCGAATCCTCCCAGGCGTAATCCTCTAGGAGAAGTTGGTGAATGTATCAGTTTAGCGCAGGAAAGCTAATTCTAATTTTGCTGGTGCTCGTATTTAGTGTGCTATATATCCTGCCAACACCAGATCGATTTTTTGATCCTCTTTATGGGCACATGCCTTTATGGATGCAGAAGAAGTTGCCTCAGTTTGAAGCTACCAAGGAAAATACTGTCGAAATTGACTTGAAAGATATCAAGTTTCCTAAAGGTGCTGATTTTGCAGACACAACGAAAACCTTGCAACAAATCCTGAAAAATCGTTTGGATGAAGTGGGGTTTTCCTTACATGATGGTGCTAGTGGTGATTATCGGTTTGAAATTGACGAGACTAATGAACAATTGAAAGTTCATTTTGTAGCAGAAAAGAACCAAACTGAATTGCAAAAAATACTTGGCCGACTACATCTACGGGGCAGTATGCCAGAGATCATTCGTCGGTTAGTGCCAGCTGAGCGATTGCAGCTAGGTTTAGATTTGAAAGGTGGTGTATATCTGGTCCTTGAGGTCAATATCGAGGAGTCAAAGAAAGATCTATTGGAAGAGACTAAAATCTCTATCCCTAACCAACTACGATCAGCTACACCAAGAATCCTGTGCAAGACAGTTGAGGAACAGGATGAAACATTGTTGATACAGGTAGGGGTTCCAAGTCGGATACAAAACAACGATAGCGAAAGGCGGACCTATCTGACCAAGGCCGAGGAAATCTTGGATTCAATTGACTTTTTTACTCAGCCAACTCAAACGAACCAAGTTGGAAACAAACTTGTTACTTACCAGATAAGGATTACGGAAGCCGACAAATACAGCGATCAGGCTATCGACCGAGTGTTGACCGTACTTCGAAATCGAATCGATGCCTTTGGCGTTGCGGAGCCATCCATTCGACGGGAAGAGGGGAAACCACGAATTATTATTGAACTTCCTGGAGCAAAAGATTCTTCCAAATCCTTGGACATTGTACGGACAATGGGGCAACTTGAGTTTAAAGTGGTCAAAAATAATCCGACAACCAATAGCCCATGGATCCTACCAAAAGGAAGTAAACCAAAAACAGAGGAACTGCCTAGCGATGCCGAAACGATTCAACACTACGAAGATGGTAGCTGGTTTGTAGTTGAGAAATTAACCTCAGTGTCAGGAGATCGAATTCATAACGCCTACCCCAGTCGCGGTGGACAAACTGGACTTGATATTGTTGTATCATTGGCATTAGATGTTGCCGGTACTCGCAACTTTGCTGAGGTGACAACTCAGCATACCGGAGAATTATTGGCAATAGTGCTAGATAATAAGATTCAATCAGCACCTCGTATTAATGAGCCGATCCCAAGTGGTAACGCTCAGATTTCTGGCAGTTTTAGCTTTGATGAAGCTACTTATTTAGCCAACATTCTTAAATCAGGTGCTTATCCCGTACAAGTTCAGATTGCAGAGGAACGAACAGCAAGTCCTACTCTGGGCCAACAGTCAATTAAAAATGGTATGAATGCCGGTCTGATCGGTATGGGGTTGGTATTAGTATTCATGTTGTTTTATTACCGCGGTTCGGGTCTAGTCGCTATTGTGGCATTAGCCTTTAATATGTTGATTGTTTTAGGAGGCCTTGCAGGTTTTGGTGCAACATTGACATTACCTGGTATTGCTGGTTTGGTACTGACAATTGGAATGGCAGTAGATGCCAATGTACTCATTTTTGAACGAATTCGAGAAGAACTCAGAAATGGAAAAAGCGTTTGGCCAGCTATTGAAAACGGCTACAGCCGAGCATTTTGGACTATTTTAGATGCCAACCTAACCACTTTTGCCGTTGCCTTGGTACTGTATAATTTTGGTACCGGACCGATTCGTGGTTTCGCAGTAACACTGAGCATCGGTATCCTCGCCAGTTTTTTCACTGCTATTGTGGTAACTAAAGAATTATATGGCTGGTTTATCGGTAATCGGCAAATTAAGAAATTGAGTATCTAGCTGACTTCAATTGGTAAGGAGTAAATTGATTGCAACTTTTACAAAACACTAACATTGATTTCATTAGTCGGAGAAAAATCGGCTACTTCCTGTCGGCTGTAGTTATTTTAGCCGGTGTTTTTTCTTTGGTTCTGCATCAGGGGCCGAATTTCGGTATTGATTTTAGCGGTGGTGTCAAAATTCGAGCCGATTTACCAATCAGTAGCCCTTTGCAAGAAAGTGCGGTAAAAAGCCAACTAACGAACATTGGTTATCCTAACCCTAATGTTTTAGTGGAAGATGGAAGTATGACCATCGCTGTTGGTGGCAAGCAAGATGTGGGTAGCGGTCAGAAAATTGCCCAAATGTTGCAGGGCGAATTTGCTATTAAGGCCGCTGATATTGAAATCAACGAAGTTGGACCGAGTGTTGGCCAAGATTTAAAGTGGACTGCTCTGTTGTCTATTCTGTGGTCTATTGTTATTCTACTAATTTATATTTCTTTTCGGTTTCATTTTCGGTTTGCCTTAGGCGCAGTTGCAGCTCTCATCCACGACGTGTTGGTCACTTTAGGCATTTTTTCCTTATTAACCAAAGAAATTAATTTACCTACGGTGGCCGCATTTTTAACAATTATCGGCTATTCTTTGAACGATACTATTGTCGTTTTTGATCGAATTCGGGAAAATCAAGGCGTCCTTAAAAGAGCGACTTTCACTGAGATTTTGAACCGTAGCATTAATCAGTCTCTCAGTCGGACGGTCATTACCTCACTGACAACTTTGGCGGTTGTGATAACTATTTTCTTTTCCTCTAGTACTGGAGAAGAAATTAATACTTTTGCATTAGCTCTAATGGTTGGCGTGTTAGTTGGTACTTACTCATCAATTTTCATTGCTACTCCGATTGTTTATTTACTACACGCGCGAAGGATCATGTCTGCCTAAATTGACTGTTTCTGGATCAGATTGTCTGAGGCGCATAATTCTATACTGTTGTCATCATTCTGGAAGTGGCCGATTTCAAATCGGCTATTTCTAATTTTGGTGTTTTGTCCTAATGAGGTCTGATGCAAGTCGCGATCAAGAGAATTGTCGCATTCGCAATACCTGGTGTTAGTCAATTTTTGTCGCAACGGCTCAGTACAGGCATCGATTTTCTATTGTCTTTTGCCATTTTGGCGCTACCTATTTTACTGGATGTTCACCCACTAACTAACATTAGCCTATTTTTACTCCCACCGTTGTGGTGTTACAATGCTTGGGATATAGCTTGCCATTTGCAGAAGGAAACAAGAAAAATTTTCCTTCGCAGATTACTTCTTGTTTTAGTTTGTTTAGGCGGATTCGTGGAGTTGACCATGTGGATGTTTGTTCAAAATCACCGCAAAAAGAAACATTCAATAGACGAAGCGCAAATCATTGAAATAACTAAGGTAGTTAATGTTGACAAAGAAGAAAAAGACAAAGAACAAACAGTACAGAATTCCACTAAGTTTTTACAAGTGCAAAACGAATTAAACCAACAAACCAAAATTGGTAATAAAAACGACGATTTGTCTGACGTTTATGACCTAGTCATTGGAGCCTTTTTATCTCTTGAACGCGCCAAAGCAGTGAAAGAAAAGCTAGTTCCAGTTATTAGACAGAATCAGAATATGATGATCCGATCCATTCAGCGCAAAAAACTGTGGCACGAAATCCATCTGGTAGGTTACAAAACAACAGATGAAGCCAAAATTGCCTTGCGCCAATTATTGTCTGACCATCCATCGATAAAACAGGATCGCCCTTATATTATGCGGTCATCAAACCCTTAATTTTTTCCTATCTGTCTATGACTGGGTTTCTATTGCTTATTTTGGGAATGATTGTTGTGTCGTTTGTTACATCTACAATTACACGTTTCTGGTTGGTTCGCAGATTTCGTCAAGAACCCGCTTCTCACTTTTGTTCTACCGAGCGTCCAACCAACCCAATGATCCGAAAACTAATACATGAAATTCGCAATCCGCTCAACAGCATGTCTCTCCATTTGCAGCTTTTGGCTGAAGATTTAGATTTTCCAACATCTTCGGATCATATTCACGAACTAACACGAGTCCAGCAAGTACTAAATGAAATTCAACGATTGAATCTGTTATTGACTGGTTTTCAGAGATATGCCAATTTACCAAATCTTAAATTTGAAGTGTGCAACTTAGAACAGGTGCTACAAGATCTTGTCGACTTTAATGCACCTGAATCTAGCCAACAAGCTATTGAAGTAAATTGCCAAATTCAAAACCTTCCGCCCATTGCTTTAGATGTGAATCAGATTAAACAGGCGATATTGAATTTGTTTTTGAATGCAAACCAGTCAATGCCCAAAGGTGGCAAACTAAGCCTTCGGGCCAAATTGTTAGATGAACAGGTTGAAATCGAAATAGAGGATACAGGAACAGGTATTGCTCCCAGTTACAAAGACAAAATCTTCGACCTTTTTTTTTCCACTAAACATGATGGAACAGGTATTGGCTTGGCCATTGCTAAGCAGATTATCGAAGGACATGGGGGACGACTTGAAGTTCAAAGTCAACTGCATCAAGGTACTAAGGTTATCATTCATCTGCCCACCAATTTAGGGGTGAACCTATGAAAGCACCAATTTTGGTTGTCGATGATGATAGATCGAGTGTAAATATTATTACAGAGGTTTTAGAACGTGAAGACCATCAGCTTTTCGTAGCAGATGGTGGTCAATCCGCAATACAAATTCTAGAAGAAAAACGAATCGACTTAGTTATCACAGACCTACAAATGCCTGATATGGATGGCATTTCTCTGCTGAAATATATTATTCACCAACATTCTCATACTCAGGTAATTATTTTAACCGGCTATGGCACAGTTGATAGTGCAATTGAAGCTATGAATGCGGGGGCCTTCAATTTCTTGCAAAAACCAATCGACTTGAAAGTACTTCGAGCAACAGTTACCAGTGCTCTGGAACGGCAAGCCTTACTTTTGCAAAATGTCAATCTTCGCCAGCAGTTAGACGAGAAATTTGGTTTTGCCAATATGGTTGGTCGTTCCAAACCAATGACCGACTTATTTCAGCTCATACGTCGAGTCGCTCCCACTGATGCTATAGTTCTAATTACAGGAGAAAATGGTGTTGGCAAAGAGTACATAGCCCAAGCCATTCACAATCATAGCAAAAGGAACAGTAAACAGTTTAAACCCGTTAACTGTGGAGCTATTACTCCAACCCTTCTAGAGAGCGAATTATTTGGCCATGAAAGGGGATCATTTACTGGTGCAACTGCCCGAAAAATCGGCATTTTTGAGCAAGCTGACGGAGGAACACTGTTTTTGGATGAAATTGGTGAGATGGCGCTGGAAGCACAAGTTCGTCTATTGCGCGTTTTGGAAGAAGGTGAATTTAACCGTATCGGTAGTAGTCAAAATGTCAAGGTTGACGTACGTGTATTGGCTGCTACCAATAAAAACTTGGAGCAGGCAGTCGAGAAAAACGAATTTCGAGCAGATCTGTTTCACCGTATCAATGTTTTTCGTTTGCGAGTTCCACCACTACGTGAGCGAGTTGAAGATATTCCCTTATTAGTTAATCATTTCATCGACCAAATGGCACGCCGGCACGGAAAAATTGCCACCAAAATTGAAGCACAAGCTTTAGACTATCTGATGCAACAAAAGTGGATGGGTAACGTGAGAGAGCTAAGGAATGTTATGGAGACTGCTGTTATTTTAACTACCTCTGAAACTATTACATTAGCCGATCTGTCGACCGATTTCTTTCAGTCTACTTCATTACCACTGACTAACAAGCCAGTTGAATCAGACTCAGACGAATTATTCGGCCGTGTTGGAATGACTATGAAAGAACTAGAGAAAGAGGCCATTATCCGAGCTTTGCAAGAAACCAATGGTAATAGAGATCAAACTGCTGATTTGTTAGGTATTGGGGTTCGGACTTTATATCGAAAGTTGGAAAGTTATCAAATTGAGAACTAGCCAATACCGGCTTAATACTTCAAAATAGAGTGTAAGGACTAACTAATGAAAATAATTTTTGAGAAAATGATCGACTTGTCTTACAGTGTAGACGAAAATAGCCCACGTGAGTTGCCAATTGAACCGGTCAATATATATGATACTGCGACGATTGAGACAGACGGTTACTTCGAAAGCCGAGTAGATTTGTCAGGCCATTGCTCCACTCATATTGACGCCCCGTGCCTAATGTATACAGATGGATTTACTGTGGCAGACATACCGACAAACAAGCTGTTTGGTCAAGCAGTTCTAATTGATTTATCCGGAAGCAAAAAACCAGGAGATGCGGTAACTGCACAGGATCTTGAAAAATGGGAACAAGCCAACATTGAGATTAAGGTTGGCGACATTATCTTTCTGAGAACAGGTATGGACCAACGAGTTGGACAAGATGTTTTTAACCGAAAATGGATTGGATTTAGCCAAGATGGTGCTGAATTTTTAACTAAAAAAGGCATTAAAACAATTGGTACTGACGCATGTAGTATTGATTCCTTAGCTGGACACGAATTAGCGCCGACAGTTTTACCTCCAGCACATCTTGTGTTTTTGGGAGCTGGAATACCTCAAGTTGAAGACCTCAGAAACTTAAGTCAACTACCACGAAATTTTTTCGTTACCATTGCACCACTTAAGTTGGCTCGGAGTTCTGGTGCTCCCGCTCGTGTTTTCGCTTTTGTTTAAGGATAATTTAAATAAAACTGTAAGGAGCAACGTAGTGCGATTAAGTTTGGATCAAGTTATAGCAAGGGTCGTTTTTATCTCAACTTTTGCAATCAATTTGAGCTGGCTTCAAGTTGAAGCTGGGGTTTGGCGAGATGATTTTGAAGACAAGCGAATTAATGAGTGGAAAATTTACAATGAAGATCGAGCTGTTGATAAATGGTGGGTTGAAAGAGGATCTGCTATTGGTGAAATTTTTATGGATGGATTTATGAGTTTATGGCTAACAGGGAGTGAAAATTGGAACAATTATTCACTCTCTTGCCGTGCTAAATTACTCAAGCAGAAAAACAAAAATGAGCCATATTTCGGCCTAACGTTGTACGACACAGGCGAAAAAAATACCCGTTATTTGTTCTTCGTTTACTTCAACGGTGTCGTCGCTATCGTTAAATCAACTCCCAAAGGTGGTGCTCCGGTTCCCTTCCCTTTTGTGGCAGAAGAAAACACTTGGTACGAGATACAAGCAACGATCAAAGAAAATCTGTTGGAGTTTAGAATTCTCGGAGAGGTGGCTGGCGCGGCCCAAGATGCTGAACCACTCAAATCAGGTCAAGCTGGCTTGGTTATCTCCAATGCACGTGTTCAGTTTGACGATGTTGCCATTAGTGGCGAAGGAATTCCTAACGGTGGACCAGGCAAGGCTCGTCCGGTGGATATCAAACAGAAATTAGTTACTACTTGGGCCAATATTAAGCGAGCGAACTCTAATTGATTTGCCCGTAAATATAATTTCCAAGGTGGTTAGTCAATGGCGTGTTTTAAACCAATTTCGAAGGAGGTCTTTTTTATTGGCTGATAAAAGCCATTCTCGTTTGGGCGAAAGTTGAACTGACGAAGTACTGAAATTTCGAGAGGATAGCCACCTGGTACTTCTAGAATCTCATATCCGATGCGCAAGGTAAGAGCCGATTTTTCATCTAATCGAAACAAGTCCGTTATGAAAGAAGGATTTACTATCTTTCCTTTGTTATCTCGGTATGAACTGCCAATGTTAGCTTTGGTATAAAAGGCGCGAAATGAGAGCTTGGGAATTAGGCCATCTTCCGTTAGCCCCAAATACATTTTCGGCGCAGTGTGGCTGTAATTTTCCACAGTACCCAAGAGACTAACGTTCTTCAATGGCTGGACCAAAAGCATCGAATAAAAACCTGTTAATGATAAACCCGTCGTTTCATTATCCTGTCCTTCAAAATTAGTTGAATTCAGGGTCATAGCATCATTTTGGCTAACTAACCCTTTATTTACCTCGTAAGTATAGTCAAAGATAGCCGGGGAAAAACCCTCTGTAAAGATACGGTACTCTGTTTTGAAAATAGTTTTGGGTAATAGGAATCGGATACCACTAGCAATTCCGTTAGTTGTAGTTTCAAAATTTCGTTGCCCATTTCTGAACTGTTTTGTATTCAACAACGCTAAATCGCTGTAAATATCAGTACGAACTAGATTGTTCTTAAAAATTGGGATGCCGATGTCAAACCCAACTGCCTGTATTGGCCTTGTAGTCAATTCGTCCAAACTTTCTTCCTGAGTTTCCTCAAGATTGCGTTTTTCCTGTATAGGTATGGGATCGATATCCGTTAGGTAAGTAACACCGAATTCCAATTTGCGCCAGAAAGCTCCATTTTCTTTTTTTAGAGGTTGAACAAATAAACGTCCCCCGAAAATAGACGGCACAGCCAAATTATTAATTACTGTTTCAAGACCTATTTTATTGTTCGGTAATGCTAGATTAATTCTTAATCCACGGCGATCATGGTTAGAATAACCAGACATAATGAAGCCATGACCAATCGTAACCAAATCGAGTTCACCATAGCGAATATACAATGAGTCGCTAGGTAGGCCGTATCTCAAATACCGAATTGCTCGCATATAAGAACTAGCGTTATTCCAAGCTTCTCCATCCTCGGCTAAAATTGAGACTTTCCCGTCTTTTTGGCCAATTAATACCACTAAATCTAGGCCAAAGCCAAATTTGCCTGGCAAGGGAATATCGGGCTGGGCTTGTGTCCGGAAATACGGTCGACCATCAATCACACTCAGGCCCAAACCACTGAGGCCCGCTTGTTGCAAAGCAACTTGTTCCAATAAGTCTTGTTCGTTAAGCTCTTGTGATTTAAGTTGGATTGGTAAAATGAGTAGTACACAGAAAAAAAACATCAACCAAACAAAACTTAGAGAAACCTGGTTATTGAACATTAACCCAGGTTTTTTTTTTGACATATTTATTAACTCCTATTATTACTGTATTTTGCCATCTTGCATGTAGAGAACTCGATCGGCATCCTTTTTCAGCGTCTGATAGTGCGTGACAATGGCGATTGTCGTCTGTCGCTCTTGGCGTAATTGGCGTACTAAACTCATCAGATTATCGCTCTGACGACTATCAAGATTAGCAGTTGGCTCGTCTGCAAAAATAATTTTCGGGTTATTAGACAAAGCGCGTGCAAATGAAACTCGTTGCTTCTCACCACCTGATAATTGAACTGGGCGATGGTCTAATCGTTTTTCCAAGCCGACTTGCAATAATAAGCCTTTTGCTCTTTTTTCAGCTTCTAAAGAATCAATTCCACTGATTTGCATAGCAATCATCACGTTTTCTAATGCCGTTAAATAGGGAATTAGGTTGAATAATTGAAAAACAAAACCAACCTTACTTCTTCGTATTTGAGATAAATCGTGGTTGGCATAGTCGATGCGTGTACTATCGAGCACGAGTTGACCTTCGTCTGGTGTTAGAATACAACCAAGCAAACTAATCAATGTTGTTTTCCCGCAACCACTATCGCCCATAAACATCACCAATTCGCCTGTGCCAATAGTTAAGCTAACATCATTAACGGCTACTACTTGAGCTTGATCACGCCCAAAACGTTTGGTCAAACCTTCGGCTTGAACGATCACATTATAACTCCCCACGGAACGCAATCACGGGATCTACCTCAAGGGCCTTGCGTGCCGCCAAATACCCACCAGCGCAACAGACAATGAAACTAATACCCGAAACAATAGTTGCTTCTAATGGGTTAATTTTAACGAATATTGGAGCTACACCAGCAGCTAAGAAGGCCAGAGATACACCTAAAACAATGCCCAATAAAGATATTAAGATGACTTGCTTTAAAATTAACATCACCACATACCGGTTAGACGCACCAATTGCTTTTAGTGTCCCAATTTCACGAGTCTTTTCCAATGTAGTAACGTAAGTGATCATGGTAACGATCAAACCAGCTGAAAGCCAGAGCATAAATCGCAAAAATTGTACTGCTTTCATAGGTTCATCGACGTAATTTTCGGTAATGCTAACAAGTGTTTGATCTAGTGTTTTAGCTTCGATCATTCCGTTTTGATCTAATAATTTAACCAACGGCTCAGCCGGTTGGCCAACTTCAGTTGCTGCAATCATCATATTGACATGGAGACTATTTTTCAGTAATACATTTTGTGCTGTACGCCAGTCCATAAACAACAAAGGTGTATCGAGAACGAACATTAGACTTTTGGTCCGACCAACTACGTTCAGTTCTTCTCCACCGATATAAATTTTGCTACCAATCGGTATTTTTTTACCAGTTGGAGTTCTCATTTTTTCGTCGATTACTACTTCTGCTGGTGGAAGATCTTCGGGGCGATAATCGGCATATTGACTTGGTGAGAACATCCGACCTTCATTAGGCAACGTTTGTGTTGGTCCTCCTAATTTTCCTCTTTGGTAACCAACCACAATAGCTTTTGTAGCCTTTCCATCAACTACGGGACGCGATTGGGCAAAAATAAGCGGGGAAACTGAATCACGTCTGATACCTTTTGTGTGATCAATAAAAACCAGATATTCGGGCACCAGTAAAGAAAAACCTGTGAAGGCACCACCAGAGCCCTCGGCCGAAATCCAAAGATCAGCTCCAGTAGAGAGAATGTATTGTTGTACCTGAATCCTCATTCCATTCATGATACCACCTAACAACAAAATTAAGGTGATTAAGACCAAAATGCCCGTCATCGTCATTACCGCACGGGTTCGACGATAATAAAGATCTTTGAGAAAAAATTGTGGCATAAAGTAGACAGCCTAAAATTTGGGTAGTCAGAACAGGTCTAATCTTCTTCAATAAGTGAAGTTTCGGTTTTAGTCTCTTCCTGCAAACCCTTACTTTTAGTTGACTGTCTTTTTCCCTTGCGAGTGTTGATGTAGTCAATCTGAAACTTTTGTACTGACATCACCGGATATGAACCATCGAAGCCTGCTACTTTCGCTTTCATTTTAACCACTTTCTGCACCTCTATGTTGGAGCCTTCAGTTACTTGCCCCAACTTATGTCGCAGAGAATCGAAGGTTTTGTTGCGGTGAAAAACGAATTTTTGATCTGCTGCGGTTACTAAAACATGATTAACTGAAGAAGTATCACCGCGCCAATTTCGCCAGTAGGGAACATTACGCAATGAACTTCTGGTCCAATTAGCATAAGTCGGCATTTCTCCGGAAACCGTTACTTCGGTCTTTAAAACTCGCGTTTTGCTAGCAGCATTTGCCCCTCGGAAACGTTGATCTCGCAGCTGTTGAATAATCTTATATATTCGAGGTGAGGCTTTTGGCTCGACCTGAATTTGGACGACAGTGGTAAAAAAGTTTGGCCGACCATGTTGATCAATATGGTCTTCAAAACGAATATTATTTGGCTTGACCCAGGGCCGAAGTAATCTGCGAATCTGAATGGTGTCGTAGAAACTGACGTTGCCGGACAGGAGAACATCGATTGTTTCAACGCCTTGCTCATGGTTTGCTTTTACTTCATCTTCACCTAACAGAACTTCCTCATGAGCTTTTGAGGCGGTAATTATTGTCAATATGGCAACAATTACCGTCAGAAGAATCTTTACATGTTGAAAGAACATTAACTCTCCCCAACTAAATTTTCTATCATGTCTGAGCCAAATCTGGCTCGAATACCTCGAAATTATACCGCAGAATAAGAGGGAATTCAATTACCCAAGGAGACAGATAAATTTCCTTTTCTTATTATGATAATGACTTGACATTATTTTGTCTGTTTTGTTATCATCACCCAGCTCTCCTTTTTGAAAAATTGATCGTTGGTCAA
>CAYVHK010000147.1:0-11900 GCA_964451145.1 uncultured bacterium
CATGGTGACCCGTATTCAGTATAAGTCTGAGCGCTGATGGGAGAAAAGGGTGGATCACTACCAGTTATCTCTTTATAAGACATACTATCAACTACATGAACCCAAGTACTAACCTTATTATCTTGGTCTCAACAATCAAATCCATAAGGATCAGGGTAAATTTTTTGTTCCATTTTGCCCCCAGTAGCTAATCCCATTTCTGGAGGCGACAGAACTGCCCCTGGTGGTCTATACTTTTCGTGAAAAGTCGCTATTTGTTCTAATTTTGGGTGGATAGACGATTATCTGCATTCCACCAAAGTGTTCTTCCCCAGTTAGTTGTCCTTCCACCGTGTAGCCCATACCCAAAGGCATAGCCACAAATTGACGGATTACTCCACTACCAATATTGAATCCATCAAGCCAAGGCTCTTGAGGTGTAACTAAATAATCACATTCATAGTTTTCCTCATAATAATCATCTTCATCATTCACATCATCATGGTCAGATTTTTCTGTTGGAACAAGCTGTTCTGGAGCTAAGGTATTCCTCCAAATGTGACCGGAAATAGCGTTAATCTTTCCCGTTCCAATCTTGACGGCAAGAGGTAAGCTTGGTTGCGCACCAAAGCTTAACCAAAGGGCTTCTCGCTGATACATCGGAATAAAGAAACCACCTCTATCCAACCATTTTTTTGGAACTTTACTAGCATAGTCTTCTACCTTGGAAATAGGAAAATCTCCTAAACTTGGAGGCAATGGATAAACCTTTCCATCATCGGGTATTCGTAGAGTTTTTTGAAAGGAAATAGATAATGCATTCCCAAATATCAACTGGTCATCATCTATTGATACTTCAATATCTATAGCTGGAGTTTTAATAGACATTTCTAGGTAATTCGGCCTAATTCGTTGATTGTATTAATAATCTTATCAGTAGTCGTTGGGTCGATTTATTCCTTCTGGGCCTATGCGCATAATTGCTATCATTTTGGTTCGAATGGTGGATTTGGAGCTGAGCCTTTTAGGCGTTTGGAACAGCAGATAAACTACCCTGTGGGACCGGAATTGCTCGAAATTGTCTTTATCGGCGTCGGAATGTGGATTACTTTCATTTTGATGTTTTTTCGGATGAAGTTTTTCTGGTGGCCATTTCATGCTGTAGGATATGCGGTCTCTGGGGCCGATGATTGGTGTATGAACTGGCTTTGGCTTTCCCTTGTAATTTCAAGTTTGATTAAGTGGATTTTGTTAAAACTGGGTGGGGTGAAAGTTAACCGAAAATTCAGTCCATTTTTCCTAGGATTAGTGTTGGGTGAGTTTGTAGCTGGGAGCATATGGAGTATTTATGGGGTTATCTTCAACACTCATATCTTTCCTTTTAAGGATTCGTAGGTTTGGCTGAGAAGTATGATTTTTTTCTAGTCTACTATACTATTTTTGCCAATAATTGGATTCCTTTCATGCTTTTATAGAATCATCAAAGATGAACATATGGCTTTTATTAATGAAGAAAAATGAACGGAAGGTTTCAATTAAAACTAAAGATCGGTTGGCTTATATTTCTTTTGCTTTAAAAGAAATATAATTTGCCATAAATACACAATTTTGTTAACATGCGTTGCGATGACGCCTTTGTCATTATCCGATTATTCTATCTGAGTTATAATGAGGATTTTTTATATGCGATACCCTAAGGGGATAATTTTCATCCTCACTATTTTTATTATTATTTCTACTGCTAGTCAGGCTGAAATATTGTTCAAAGACAACTTTGAAGGCGACGCTATCGATAACCCCCCCAAGAATTGGAAAGTTGGTCACAAGGGATTAGACGACTCTAAAGTGATTTGGGATCCTGAAAGACCTAAGAACAGAGTGTTTTCATCGCCTACCGAAAGACATGACGCCAAGGGGGCTGTTTATATTACTGGCAAAGGAAAAGAGTGGACCGACTATTATGTCCAGTGGGAAATGTTGTATCCAAAGGATTTCTATATGGGTATTGTCTTTCGTTAGACAGAAAGCAAAGCTTTTTATCTATTGGATAGAAGGCAAAATACAAAAAAACTGGATTTTTGGAAACGACAAAAAACGAAGTGGGACAACTTTGGTAGCTCTGCAGTTTTGGACTTAGAGATAGAAAAATGGTGGTCATTTCAACTCAAGGTTTCCGGTAAGGACTTCGAAGTCAAAATGAAAGATAGTGAAAAGAAGACTCCGTTCGATCAGTTGAAGCCGGTGTTGGAAGGTTCTCAGGGCGAATTTAAAAAAGGGGACTTTGGTAACTATGGATGGGTTTTATTAGACAATGTGGTTGTGGCTACTGAACTGGCTGATTTTTCAAACCCATGGGCTGTTTCACCGAAAAATAGTTTGTCAACTACTTGGGCTGTAATTAAGAGAGGCGACTAAACCAAACATATCCGTGTCAGAATCGGAAAATCAGTTATATAAGCCATAAAAAAGACTGAAATGTAAGGGGGTTGAAAAACAGATTTTCGATTAATAACCGATCGAGAAAAAAGTTGGTTGGCGGAAATAAATTGGACAAAATCTGGGACCATCGTCCACGAAATATTGTAATTATCCAGGTTGATGATCTGGCTTGGCATCAGATTGGGTGTCAAAATTTGAGTGGATTCTACGAAACACCTAATTTAGATAATTTAGCCCGAGAGGGGTGGCGATTTTCCCAAGCTTATAGTGCTGCACCCATTTGCTCTGCTTCCCGAGCTAGTCTGATAACTGGCTTGTCGCCGGCTAAGTTAGGATTGGAGTTTGTAACCAAGCCCGTCCAGTCGTCATTTCCCACCCACACTAAGCTTATTCAGCCCCCTTATACCCAAGAACTACCCTTCTCGATTCCCACTTTGGGTGATTGTTTGGCCGAGGCTGGTTATATCACCGGGTTTGTGGGTAAATGGCATTTGACTCAAAAGGGTTCATCTTATCTAGCTTACGGGGATGAAAATGGTCCAGAACAGAGGGGTTTTTCTTGGAGCCAAGGCCAATTTGGAGCTCATCCTTATGCTCATAGCGATCGGACATTGAAAGAATATGAGCCAGGATCATTTCCTACTGATGACAGTTCCCAAGCTGCAGTGCAATTTATCCGTAACAATTCCTGTCGGCCTTTTTATCTTCATTTTGCTAGTTATTTTCCGCATGTTCCCTTGTACACTCCTTGCCGATGGCTACTTGAAAAATATCAGTATAAGAATCCATCTCTCAGCAAACAGCAAATTACCTATGCTGCTATGGTGGAAAGTATGGATCATTATATTGGTCAAATATTTCAGGAACTAGATCGACAAAATTTGACCTCAGAAACAATGATTATTTTTACCAGTGATCATGGAGGGGACCCCAGACATGACACAAACGGTCCGTACCGTGGTTGTAAGTGGACCTTGTATGAAGGAGGAATTCGAGTTCCATTTATTATTAGATGGCCAAAAGCCTTGAAGGCTAACTTAGTATGCGATTACCCTATTGGGGGGATTGACTTGATGTCGACTCTTTGTAATTTGGCCCTTATTGATCAACCAGAAGATCAAGACGGATCTACATTAACTCCATTACTGAGCGGAGAAAGTAAAATCGATCGATTAGCTCCACTATTTTGGCATTTTCCCTACTATCATCCAAAAACGGGGTATCAAGGTACAACACCTTGCGCTGCTATTCGTATTCAGAATTGGAAATTGATACATTTTTTTGAGGATCAGCGTTCTGAGTTGTATGACTTGGAATCAGATGATATAGAAAGCAAAGATTTATCACGTCAAGAATCCAAGATTAGTATGGACTTGGAAAAACAACTTTTCTCATGTTTAAAGCATAGACAGGCCAGATGGCCTCGGCATAACCCAGAATATCTAGATTTTTAGTTTATCTTGTTGGAGCTAGTTTTTGAAGCGAAAGCTGGGTTTTTAATGAATAAAATAGGGGCTTGCTGGCTATGTTTTCTTAATAGTTCAAAAAAATTAACAACTGACGATGAAACCATCTTCAATACAAGAGTTAGATTCAAATTTCAAAAAAGTTGATCCTGACAGTGGGCTTAGCTGGTACGATGCTCGGGTACTTGGTGTAAAAGGTCAGGGGTGGTCAGATACTCAGCGACCTTACGCTCGACTACCAGCTAAAGCTGAAACTATTGTCCGGGCACCGGTATGGCAATTAGCACAACATACAGCTGGTCTTTACGTCCACTTCGTTACTTCTTCTAAAACCATTAATGTCCGTTGGCAATTATGGAGCCAGGATTTAGCGATGCCCCACATGCCCGCTACCGGTGTTTCTGGCTTAGATTTGTACATCAAAGACCCTTCCTGCCGCAAAGGACAATCTTACCATTGGATTGGCTGTGGCAACCCACAAAAATTCCCACATAATGAAGCTCAATTAGTGACTGGTTTAGATGGTCAGATTAATGAATTCCTAATTTATCTACCTCTTTACAATGGAGTAGAACTGCTCGAAATCGGTGTCGATATTGAAGCGAATATTAGTACTCCACCTTCAGAAGTCAATCCACCAATTGTCATCTATGGAACCAGCATCGTTCAAGGCGGATGTGCTTCACGATCTGGTATGTCTTATCCAGCTATAATGGGTCGACTCCTTGAACGAACCATTATCAACCTCGGATTCTCAGGAAACGGTCAGGCCGAAGTGGAGATGGCTAAATTGATAGCCGAGCTTAACCCATCTATCTATATCCTAGATTATTGCCCAAACCTGGATGCAGAAAGAATACGTCAACGGACTGAGCCATTCGTAAAAACACTGAGAAGTGCTCATCCGGAAATACCCATCGTGCTAGTAGAGAATATCAAATACCGAAATCATCTCTACGTATCATCTATCAAACAAAGTAACTTAGAGAAAAATGCAGAATTGCGAGCAGCTTATAACAGAATGCGTGCAGCCGGCATCAAGCATTTACTGTATATTCAAGGCGAAAAACTACTAGGAAACGATGGGGAAGGTACGGTAGATGGCATTCACCCCACAGATTTAGGATTCATCAGAATCGCAAAAAACATTACTCCCGTTTTGGCAGCTTTACTCTAAACTGCCAATTATCTCAAAAAAAATAGACAGCGATGTGGTTACTTTGACAACGAAAAAATTATTAACCTAATCTCCAATAGAAGATGAATTGGGTTCGGTGAATTACCGGGTGGAATTTGCTTTCGGTTGATAAGCTTTCTTTTTAATCAGTTCTAACTTTTTTAAGCTATCAATTGAGACACCCACATAGTATTTGTCTCAACTGATAGCTCAAATTCCATGTTAAACGTTATCTTCTGTTTTTAGCATGGGATTGTGTGCTCTTGGCTGTCTAATGGGTCAGTTAACTAGTAATCGTGGAATCTAGTCTAATTAGCCGGATATCTTTCCTGTCCTATGATTCTTGTTTTGATTTATTATTTTTATTATGACTACATTCCTCTTACCATGAAATTTGTATTCCAAATATTGAGTTATCTTCCTAATCAGTTAATACCTCGCATAAAAATAGGCGAATAATAAATGGACATCCGTTGGCGAGCAATATTAATTGGACTGCTTCTAATCCCGATCAATTCATTCTGGATTATACAAATGGAAGCCGTTTATTATTCGGCTCATTCAACTACCTTTTCCTTGTTTTTCAATGCTGTTTGTAGCCTACTGGTCTTGTTATTCAGCAATAGCTTGTTGAAAAAAATATGTTCCGATCATGCGTTAAATCAGGCAGAGTTAGTTACTATCTTTGTTATGCTGAATCAGGGATCAGCTTTGATTGGTCACAGTATGTTGCAAATTTTACCAGCCACTATGGCCGCTCCATTCGGTATGGCTACAACGGAGAATGAATGGATGAAATTATTTGCCTACCACATACCAAACTGGCTAGTTATTAATGATTCGTCAGCATTGGAGAGCTATATCAAAGGAGGAAAGAGCGAATCTTCTCTTTATATAGCAGGGCATTTTCGAGCTTGGCTACTTCCAGTCGCTACTTGGTCCCTTTTTATATGCTTACTGATGTTTGTTATGGTTTGCATCAACACAATTCTTAGGCAACATTGGATGCAGAATGAGAGGTTGAAGTTCCCTATTACTCAGTTGCCAAACGAGATGATTAATCCTCGTGCCGGCTTATTCAAAAACAAATTTTTCTGGGGAGGTTGTCTAACTGTTGGAGCTATAAACATAATTAATGGGTTCCACTTTTTTCTTCCTTCAGTTCCATATTTTCGGGTTGTACCTTATGATCTAGGCACATTATTTACCACCAAACCGTGGAATGCAGTCGGATACATGCCTTTTACATTTCGTCCATTTCTGATTGGTCTTATCTTTCTAATTCCTTTAGATATTACTTTTTCCTGTTGGGTTTTCTTCTTTTTTTGGAAAGCACAACTAGTCATCGGCAGTGCTTTGGGGCATGAACAAAGACCTGAATTTCCTGAGCAGAGTGCTGGTGCTTATATTGCTTTATGTATCATTGCAATTTGGATGGCCAGAAAACATATCGCAGGCATTTTCAAGTCATTTCTACGAGATTCTATCGATAAGATTGATCTACCTCGAACTGTAGAACCGCTGACGTATAGAATTGCTGTCCTAGGCGGAGTTATTGGTTTTATGTTTATTCTATTGTTTTGCTTCTGGGCAGGAATGTCTATTTGGGTAGCATGTTTATTCTTCATCCTCTACTTAACGACAGCTATAGGAGTAACACGGGTGCGAGCGGAAGTCGGTTCGCCTATCCATGATTTACATTTTGCCGGACCAGAATACTTGATTATTAATATTTTTGGCACCAGTAGACTGGGACTGGGAAACTTAGCAATTTTCCCTTTCTTCTGGTTTTTGACACGAGCTCATTATAGCGATGTGATGCCTCATCAATTGGAAGGTTTTAAACTGGCTTATAATGCAAAGGGATATAAACGGCGATTTTTATTTGCCCTTTTAGGCGCAACGCTTTTCGGCACAATCGTAGCTTTCTGGATTATATTAGATTCTAGTTATCGACACACCGAACCAGTAATGGCATGGGCAGGGAACGAATCGTTTTCACGATTAGCCAGATGGATGTCACACCCGGAACCGGTTAATGTCAAAGGTGTATTTTTCTTTTTGTACGGTTGCTTATTCGGCATTTTGATTATGTTTATGCGAACGCAATTTTTATGGTGGTCTTTACATCCAGCTGGATATGCCGTTTCCAGTACATACGGAATGCGCGACTACTGGTCTATATTCGTTTTTGTTTGGTTAATTAAGTGGTTGATTTTAAAAATTGGTGGCATAAAAACACATCAACGCCTATTGCCTATTTTTTATGGATTAATAATTGGTGAATTTTCAGTTGGTGGTTTTTGGGCCGTCTTTGGAATTGTATTCAGGACACAAACTTTTAATTTTACGGCTTGGTGGTAGTTTTTAATAGGTGATCAATACGAAACCTACCAAGTATTAAGCATCGAAGGCTGGAGCGGACCAATAAGTACGACGTTAGTGGATAATCCGAAAGTAACATCTTAGATAATATCCTAACGATTGTGCTTAGAATGTGAGATGACAAGAAAAAATGCACTTGTAACAAAAGAAATAAAACAGTTTATAGTATCAGGTGTATATTGGTGAAACTGAAGAGCAAAGACCATGTAGTCAGGTGTTTTTTAGAATTAAGATCAAGTTCCAAATTGTAAATCAATATTTGCATTTTTTATGGTTCAGATTTCAACATGAATATAGGTATCTTTGATCAGAATTATCTGTTAGGTTGAAGTAAATCAGGAAGGAGATATAAATGAGCGAATCCATCAGGTGGGGTATTTTAAGCACCGGGCGCATTGCAAATCAATTTGCGAAAGGTTTAGCCGAATTACCGGGTACCGAACTAGTTTCGGTCGGATCACGGTCAATCAAGAGTGCCAATATCTTCGCTGACCAGTTCAACATCCCTAATCGTTATGGAAGCTACGAAGAATTGGTTCAGGATCCAACGGTTGACGTAGTTTACATAGCTACCCCACACAATTTTCACAAGGAAAATATAATAATGTGCCTAGAGGCAAGTAAGGCCGTTCTATGTGAGAAGCCATTCACCATCAATGAGCAGGAGGCAAAGGCGGTGATTCGATTGGCCAGAGAGAAACGGATATTCTTAATGGAGGCGATGTGGACTCGATTTTTACCACACATCATCAAAGTACAGGAAATGATCTTAGAAGGGGTAATCGGTGAGCCTCGCATACTGCAAGCTAGCGTCGGATTTCAGAAAGAATTTGATCCCGCTGGCCGCCACTTTAATCCTGAATTAGCGGGTGGGGCCCTAATTGATGTTGGGATTTACGCAACAACTTTGTCGTATTTGCTGTTTGGCCGGCCAACCGCCATTAATAGCTTCGTCATTCTATCTTCGTCCGGTGTAGACCAAGAAGCTGTTATTACTTTTCAGCATGGTGATGGTCAACTAACCTATTTTTCCACAACCATTTTACACCATATGCCCCGTGATGCTACTATTACTGGTAATCAAGGGAGTATTTATATCCATCCAGATTTTTGGCATCCCTCTCAGATTACACTACGATTGAACGATCAACCTGAAACCTTGATTCAAGTTCCTTGTCCACTTAATGGTTACCACTATCAAGTTTTGGAAGTTAACGAGTGTATCAGGCAGAAAAAAGTGGAATCAAAAATCATGCCGTTGGATGAAACACTAACTATTATAGGCATTCTAGACACAATTCGTAGCCAATGGGGGCTAAAGTACCCGATGGAGGAATAACTATCTAGCCGGCTGGTTTAAATATTGCTAAAAGTAAATTCACAGAACAATACAATCATTTTTTAATCCAGGTGAAATTTTATTTAAGGTTTTCGTCAACCACTAAGCCGATTTTTGTAAAAATTTGTATCAATTTAGGTGAAGATAATGAATATAATCTGTGTTTGTTTGGATACATTTCGGGCAGACATAATAGGTGAAGGCAAAAAATATAGTCATACACAGACTCCCAATCTAGATAATTTTGCGTCCGAAAGTGTCAACTTTACTCAGGCTTTCGGAGAAGGACAGCCAACATTGCAGATTCGTCGTGGATTATTTACTGGCCAGCGTACCTTTCCATGGAGATACAATTTTGATCGTCGTGGGCATTGGCATCATGCACCAGGATGGCACAAAATTCCACCAGAACAAGATACAATCGCTGAAGTTTTACTACAAAATGGATACCTGACAGCCTGCATATCCGATACATATCATATGTTCAAGCCTACTATGAATTTTTCACGCGGTTTCGCTCATTTGGATTTTATCCGTGGTCAGGAATCTGATAACTGGCGCAGTGGCGATCCTCGTTTAATTGAGAATCAATTAAGAAAAATTGTCCGAGAACCGATCAACTGGCCAAGGCATACAGGACTAGTAAACTATTTACTGAACCAACGCCATCGCCAGTCCGAAGATGATTACAGCTGTGCACGCGTGTTCCGATCGGCTTGTGACTGGCTTGTAGATAATCACCAAGTTGGGCCATTTTTCTTGTGGATAGATAGTTTTGATCCACATGAACCTTGGGATCCGCCCCCCAAATATGCCAATTTATATCATTCCGATTATTCGGGTAAAAATTTTATTAACCCAGGTGCAGCCAACGAAGGTAATGGTCCAACCGATGAGGAACTTCGTCGCATTGAGGCTCTCTATTTAGGTGAGGTGACATTCGTCGATAAATGTATAGGAAGGTTGTTATTTCAGATTGAATCATTGAAATTGAGAGATGAAACTATAGTTGTTATTCTTTCTGATCATGGGACTCAGCTCAGAGATCAAGGCAATTTTGGCAAAAGTTCTCACGAACTTCATCCATTTAATACCCAACTAAATCTTCTGGTACGCCACCCTGCAGGGCCTAGTAACCACTCAGTTTCAGCATTTGTCCAAAATCATGATTTAATGCCAACATTACTCGGACAATTGGGAATTCCTTGTAATTGGACTGATGGGGAAGATATATGGCCTTTGGTTACGGGAAAAATAGATTCGATTCGAGAGCAAGTCATTACTTCTTGGGCTGACTTTTCAGTGGGAAATGCCTGTGGTCGTGTAAGTGTAAGAGATAAACGATGGAATTTTTGCACATCAATCGGGTACGATGATGAGAATGGTGATGAGCTATTCGACTTGATCGCAGATAGCAAAGAAATTCATAATGTTGCGAGTCAAAAACCTAAGTTGGTAGCTAACTACCGCTCGAAGGTTGAATCATTGTTGGGACAGCCATTACCGGGTAAGTTGATCGAGGTTTGCGACCCAGCCTCTGGGCCAATGATAACTTGGCTAGAAAAGAAACTTAGGGAATTCTGATAGTGAAAAAATTACACAACTGGGTTTGAAAAATTATTTTAATCTCTTGAGATCTAGTCTGTAGCCATCTAGTTTTTCATAACCTGCATGAATACAGAAAAATAGATGTGAGAATAGTAAATCTTGGATAGCATTATTAAAATACCTATATTTTTCTCTATCAGAATGAATCATTATCCAAAATTCATTATTTTTAGTCGACACACTATATTGAATGGGTTTTTGAACTGGCCATTCAGCTACACCAGAATCAAAGTTTAATTTTGTAAAATTAGGTAGTGGTTTTGGATAAACCCTACTAAATTGACCAGCTTTGATTAAAGAGTAGTCAGTATCCGAACACCAGCGGTTTATAATGTTACCGTTTAATTCTTTGTTGTGCATCCAATTATCAATTAACTTGACTAGATCGTTATGCCAAGGTTCCGAAAAAAGAATAGAATCCGTGTATTTCGGCCAACACTTTCTAACATGAGCCTTAACCTTTTGCTCCAGTCTATCAGGGTCATCATAATGATTAAGAAGTTGACTGGGTGCAACAATTTTGGCCAAAACAGTAAAATCACCCGTTAACATTTTTCCCATTATTCAACCAATTTCCATTGTCCACCTGATTTACACATCTTCTCGATTACCCAACCGTATCTATTGAAGAATCGGTACATATTCCCATTTGATTTATAACTCGTAAGTATGATTATTATCGTCAGTTTGTGTTACTTGATGATTAAATGTTATTGGCATCGACTTTTTGTTACGTACCATTACCCCCTAATTTATTAAAAATCATGGTGTTTTTTATGGTTCTTATCGCAGCGCTGATACCATATCATTTCTCGACCAAATCTGTCTGTGTATCGACGGTGAAAGGATATGAAAATAGAGAATATAGTCAGTGCCTGACCAGTTCATTTACTTTCCCTTCATATTTTCTATGGAAGTTTCAGGTGAGAGATTGTTTCGATCATACCGGCTGATTTCATTGTCTTCTCAACATCGTCTAATTCCAATGGAGCTAGATGGGTAAGGTTCTCAATACCATTTTCCGTTACTGCAACTGTATCTTCAACTCGGATATAAAGCTTCTCTTCCGGCACCCAAATCATAGGGTCAACTGAGAAAACTAGGCCCGGCTCAAGTGGTAGTTCCCGATAATTGCCATGATCATGAACCTCCATACCTACACAGTGGGAAAGGTGACCTCGGAATTCCAAAGCACCTCGTACAGCTTCTTCGTAATGCGGCTTAGTAAAGTTCATCTGATTAATCATGGTTTTCATCTCGGATGCTGTTTGATCCATGATTGATGTTGCCATTTCACCAGGACGAATTCGTTTCAGCAGAGCTTTGTGATACTCGACGATGAAACCATATAGTTGACGCTGATCTGAAGTGTAAGTGCCATTAACAGGCCACATTCGACCGATATCGCTGGTATAGCAGGCGTAGTCAGGTGCGTAGTCCATCAATATAAGGTCACCATTAGTCAGCAGGCTGGTAGTTCGGAAGTAATGTCCGTACCAAGCATTCG
>CAYVHK010000148.1:0-11551 GCA_964451145.1 uncultured bacterium
TATTCAGCAATTTGCGTTGATCAAGGCACTTTATACACGATGTTTCGTCGTGGAGATGAGGATGTTACCACGGCTCTGAATGCTGATACAGGAAAAACACTTTGGGAATATGCTTATACCTCCTTACCGTGGGAAAAATTCAGTGCGCAATATGGGCCAGGTCCGCATGCTACACCATTGATTGTTGAAGATTATATTTATACTATCGGTTTTCGCACTGAATTAACTTGTTTAAATAAAAAAACTGGCCAAAAAGTTTGGTCACATAATTTGTGGGATGAGTATAACGCCGAACCAGGCGATCGTGGATATGCTTCCAGTCCAATAGCCTACAAGGATTTTCTAATTGTACTTGCTGGTGGCAAAGGTCATGGTGCCATGGCTTTTAATTTGAAAGACGGACGACTGGTTTGGAAAGGACAAGACTTCATCAATTCTTATTCATCTCCTATTATCATTAATGTGGATGGACAAGATCAACTTATTGCGTTTGTAGAAAAAAAAGTGGCAGCACTAGATCCAAATAGCGGAGATTTATTTTGGCAACATGCACACAACACCCAATATCAAATACATGCTTCGACCCCAATTTGGGGAAAGGATAATATTCTATTTATTTCTTCTGCTTATGATGCGGGTAGTCGAGCACTTCATCTTTCACTTCAGGACGGTAAAACGATGGTGAAGGAATTATGGTACAGCAAAAAAGTTAGAGTTCAGCATGGATCGGCTGTGCGGATAGGTGAAACCATATACGCTTCCAGTGGTCATGGACCAGCCTTTCTAACTGCCGTTAAAGTTAAGACAGGAGAGATTACTACGCAGCAGAGAGGTTTTGGTAAATCTAACATAATTATGTCTGGCAACCAAATGATTATTCTTGACGAGGCTGGTCAATTAGCCGTTGTAAAAGCTAGCCCAAATAGTTTTGAAGTTCTGACACAGGCTAAAGTTCTAAATTCTCGTTCTTGGACTGCACCTACTTTAGCAGGAACAAAGCTCTACCTTCGTGATATGAAAGAAATCCTAGCTTTAGACCTCAGCCCTTAGACGCAGTAGAATGAAATTTTTGAATTGATAACCCAATCAATCGGAAATGAAACGTACCTTTAAAAAGTATTTGATCATTCTATAGTTGGATGGCAAAAACATACTGGTCTAAAAATTTAAGAGCAACACTTATAGTAGTCAGAGTAGTTGATTTCTTGGCAGTGGAAAGATAACCCTGATCAATCTTACTTGGACTGTGCTCACACCAGAGATAAAGTGTCTGGTGTGAGCCTAGTTTTGTAAAACCATTGTCTCAGAAAAAGCATTGGGACGAATTGAAAATTTGTTGATTGAGCTTAATGCCATCGCCCGAAACCAGCATCATGTAGTTACAAGTTTCTCGTCTTCTACGTGTTTTTTCTTATCTGTTTCTGATCATTTGCCATGAAAAATTAGTAATCGTCCATGATGCTGAGGTCCATTCCGGGCATAGTGTCAAGTTTCCATATATCTACCGACACATCGTTTTCCTGTGTTCGGCCGGGGGTGCTTCGACCTTCAGCAACTTGCCTCTTTAACAAATCCAACAGTTGCCTGACTTTGTCCGGATTATCCGCATGAAGATTACTTCTCTCACCAGGATCGTCCTTCATATCATAGAGTTGAACTAAGGGCATACCCGATTGGGCAGCTTCAGCATCATTGTAGGTCCACCCACCGGATCCTGGGCATAATACCAACTTCCATCGACCATCTCGGATTGAAAATTTGCCAGAAATTGAGTGATGTACCAGATTTTTTCTACCTGATTTACCGTCTTGGCTCAATAGTAGAGGCAACATACTAATACTGTCTTCACCAGCATTATCAGGAATTATGTCACCCACAATTTCCGCACACGTCGCCATTAGGTCGGATAGGCAGACCAACTCCCTACACTCGGTTCCAGATTCGATTACACCTGGCCAACGAGCGAGGAACGGAATGCGATGGCCTCCGTCCCAAACGTCGGATTTATAACCTCTATAGGGTCCACTCGGATAATGTCCCTGCGGTTCCATCGCCTTTTCGCAACTACCATGACCGTCTTTTGACACTCCAATATAGTGAGCACAACCGTTATCGCTGGCAAAAATGACTAATGTGTTGTCGGACACCCCATGCCTATCTAGTGAGGCTAGAACTTGCCCAAATACGCCGTCAGTTTCCAGCATCAAGTCCGCATACAGATTATTTAATCCACTTTTTCCAATCCAGGTCTTGTTAACCGATAGTGGTGTATGTGGAGAAGTCATAGGCAAGTAGAGAAAGAATGGTTGGTCTGTAGCTGATCGTTGGCAAATGTAGTCGTCTGCCTGCTTAGCCCAAGTCGGTAACAGCTGCTCAAAATGCCAGTACGGCATGGCAGGGCCTGAGAAACTAGCCAGGTTATTACCAACCAGACGAGAGGGTAAAAATTCAGATGGAATTCCTGTTGTGCGATTGTTCTCGATAAAGCAGTAAGGCGGCCAATTGGGAACATCCACACCGAAATAATAGTCGAATCCACGTGTGGTCGGACCACCAGTAGTTGGCTTGGCAAATGCCTCTCGCCAGTGCCGCTGTTGATCAGGAGTGGCTTGCCGATCGGCGTCTGGTACTATAGAAGTTGGATCATAGCTATGACGAGGATGAAAATCTTTCTCGTTGACATCGAAATCCCAACCTTGGCCAAGATGCCATTTGCCAATGCAGGCGTTGTGATATTCATGTTGACTTAGAAATTTTGGTACGGTCAGACGATCTCTGGGAATCAAAGGCGGCCCGTAAAGACCAACAATACCTTGCTGTAAGGTTGATCGCCAGTTATAACGACCGGTTAGCAGGCTATAACGCGAGGGTGAACATACAGCTGAACTGGAGTGAGCGTCAGTAAATACCATTCCTTGTTGGGCAAAACGATCCAGATTCGGGGTTTGAATTTTCCCATTGGGATTTAGACAGGAGGCATCACCATAACCCATATCGTCAACAAAGAAATAGACGATGTTTGGTTTAGTCAATTTAGCAGTCATTTTTCTATTTTCTGAGTAGAAGCTAACTGAGCCGAAGCGACAGAGGCCGCGATACTCCCAGCTATAATTTCTTTCAGGAATTTTCGACGAGACAACTCAGGTATCTTATCTCTGTCGTTATCCATTTGATGTACCTCATTTGATTATTTGATTGGGCCACTTTTTTAGATAGACAACGAATTTAGATTTTAATCACTGTTTTATGCTAAGACACGACAACCGGTATCAGATTAAATCTGCAAAATATCGTGGCAATACGAATCCCGCATTAGCATTACAAATGAAGACAAATAAGTTACATACCTCATTTTGATATTTACGTGGCTCAAACCACCAAGCAGTAAATCCATCTATATTTACGCTCCAATATAGCAAATCATCTTCCTTTTGTATAGATTCATTCAATCTGTTTCTTCAGAGGTTATTATTAACACCCACGCAAAAGATAATTGGTAACAGAGTAGTCAGACAAGTCACGGCTGTTTAGTGCAGTAGTCCAGTAATAGAGTAGTCATTTGCCACATCCATATTCTTCTTTACACTTATAAACCACTAGTCTATTCTAGTAGAAGAGACCAAAAATTTAACAGCATGGAGAATGATTGCGGCACTGTTTTCACGCTTTTATAATCTGACTACTGAAAAGAAAAATAAAATCCTGGAATCCTCAATATCAGAATTTACTCAACGCCGATTTGATGGGTTTTCACAGGATCAAATCATTTCCAATTCCGGCTTTTCGAAAGGATCCTTCTGTTATTGAAAACAAAATTTATATTCTGGTTGACGTGTCATTAATCTCGGACAACCTATATAATAGACTATGTCTGGGTACAATTTTCTATAAGGATCCAGAAACAGTTACTGACATTATTAGGAAACTCAAATTTTCGATGGGGAAAATTGCCGACCAATACTGATGGGATCTGAGGAAAAAAGAAAGGCTAAAAAATAGAAGTCCGATACTTGGAAATGAGAAATAGACTCTTATATCTGTCCATGTTTTTTGTTTATGGCATAGTTTTCGCCTCAACTTCAAAATTTGAATTCAACGGTGTTTTGTCCGTTTTAGGACCAACTATCGAAAGCAATTCGAACACTGCGAGTATAAATATTAGATATATACCACTTTTAAGATTCGATATTTCATCACGAATTGATGCTGAAATTTCAGGAAATATATTTACCTTCTTGCATTCAGATGACGTGAGCAGTACGATGAATAACTTGGAAATAAAACCCTATCGCGCTTGGGTTCGTTATGGAACAACACGCTTTGAAGCCCGGATTGGACTGCAAAAAATAAATTTTGGATCAGCGAGAATATTGCGTTCTCTGATGTGGTTCGATCAAATTGACCCGAAAGATCCACTTCAATTTACCAGTGGCATATATGGGATACGCATGAGGTATGATTTCCAGAATAATGCCAATATTAGATTGTGGGGACTTTATAGCAATAATAAGCCCAAAGGCTGGGAGATATTTGGCACAAAGGAGCAGGTTCCGGAAACAGGCGGTAGAATTCAATATCCCATAGGTAAGGCGGAACTAGCTGTTAGCGTCCATCACCGGTCTGTTCTACAGGAAGGTGTTACTGAAAACAGAATTGCTCTAGACGGTTTTTGGGACGTTGGCATAGGACTCTGGTTTGAATCAGCGCTGGTGCATACCAATTTTGAGGATGGTAATGGGATGGATTACCAGTCTTTTCTTACCTTAGGGGCAGATTATACCTTCGCTATTGGAAACGGAATTACCGCTACTTCGGAACATCTACTAACGTCGATAGGTCATAGTCCCTTTGATGGCAATGAGAGGTATAATATTTCTGCTCTTTCACTATCATATCCTGTCGGGATAATGAATAGGTTTTCCTTCTTCTCTTATTATAATTGGGATTCAGAAATTCCGTTTAGTTTTTTGAGTTGGCAGCGAACCTACGATTATTGGATGATTCAGTTTAGCGGATACTGGACCACTGCTACCAATATGTCGCCCATGGCTGGTAGATCAATTCTAACAATAGAGAACCGAGGTCTTCAATTTATGACTGTTTTCAACTATTAAATATTCAACCCCATCAATTTGATGATACTAAGAGAGAGAAAGGAGATATGACTGACTCAAACTTAATTACTACGCATGATCTGGTAAAAACCTTTACGATGGGAACTCATGAATTCACCGCCTTGAACAAAATCAACTTGTCATTCAAAGTAGGCGAATTTTCTGGACTGGTTGGTCCCAGCGGGTCGGGGAAAACCACCTTCTTAAATATATTGGGATCCCTAGATATCCCAACGGAGGGAGAAGCCATCGTTTTAGGGCAATCCATTAGTGATCTTAGTACAAAAAAAATGGCTAACTTGCGAAATCACTATTTGGGTTTTATCTTCCAAACCTACAATCTATTGGCAGTGTACAATGTTTATGAAAATGTAGAATTACCCTTGTTATTATTGAAGATGCCTGCAACTGAACGGAAGAAAGCGGTACTACAGTCATTAGAATGGGTAGGGTTAACCGATAAGATAAAATCTCGTCCAGCACAACTATCCGGTGGTGAATGTCAGCGGGTATCTATCGCTCGTGCCATGGTAAAAAATCCGAAAATCGTCCTAGCTGATGAACCTACCGCCAACCTAGATGCCCGCAATTCACATAACATTCTACAAACTATGGAAAAACTGAATCAGGAATTGAACACCACATTCATTTTTTCCACGCACGATGAAAAAGTGATTCAATATTTACGACGTAAGATTGGTTTGAACGACGGACAAGTGGTCAGCGATGAAACTGTGACCAGTAACTGAGGTAGATCGGATCATTATGCTATTAGCCTTGAAACTGGCATATCGAAACCTGATGGGCGCTAAATTAAGAACCTGGCTAAATATCTTTGTTTTGTCTTTCTCCTTTATAGTGATTATTTGGCAAAAAGGCATCATAAACGGCTGGGATCAGCAAGCTCAGCGCGATACCAAAGACTGGGAAATCGGTGGGGGCCAATACTGGCAGAAAGATTATGATCCTTATGAGCCGTTTGTGCTTGAAGATGCCCATGCTCAATTATCTGATGCAACCCAACAGTCAGTTGCTAAAGGGAGATTGACGCCAATCCTAATTTCACAGGCTACTATGTATCCAGAGGGGCGTATTCAGAATATCTTACTAAAGGGAGTCGATCCTAATCAGCAGATTATAAAACTGCCTTCATCTAATCTAGTATCTAAAAATGGTGAAATTCCGGCAATGATCGGCAGACGAAACGCAAAAAGTAGCAAACTGAAAATTGGTGATTATGTGACCATACGCTGGCGGGATGAAAAGGGGACATTTGATGCGGCGGAAGTAAAAATCGTTCATGTTTTTAAAACTAACGTACCCATGCTAGATACAGGTGTTCTATGGATTCCTCTCAAAAAACATCAGGAAATGATGAATCTTCCAGGCCAATCAACCATTCTGGTCACTGACCAGAAGACTGGTTTTGATGGATCGATTGTCGGCTGGGATTTTAAGGATCATTATTTCTTATTGACTGAATTACGGGAGATGATTGAAGCCAAAAATGCAAGTGGATATATTATGTTTCTGATACTGATGTCTTTGGCTATGTTAGCTATTTTCGATACACAAGTACTGTCAATTTTCCGGCGTCAGAAAGAAATTGGCACCCACATTGCGCTAGGAATGACACAAAGACAAGTCATTGCGCTGTTCACGGTGGAAGGAGCCATGCACTCGATCCTGGCTGCTATCTTGGCCGCGGTTTATGGCATTCCCCTCCTGGCTTATCAGGCTGCTGTGGGCTGGTCTATGCCAGCCGGGACAGATAATATGGGTATCACTATTGCTGAAAAAATTTACCCCGCATACAGTCTAGGCCTGATAATTAGTACCACCCTCATTGTATTAATTGTAACAACAATTGTCAGTTTTTTACCCACCCGTCGCATCTCTAAAATGAAACCAACCGATGCTATCAGAGGAAAAATACAATGATGAAATTTTTAGTAAATGGTTTATTGCGAGACCGACAGCGTAGCCTAATTCCCATTCTGATTGTGACTATCGGCGTCTGTATCACCGTTTTTTTTCATGCTTATATAAGGGGCGATTTGGGTGATATGATTGACTCTACTGCTCGTTTTCAAACTGGGCACGTCAAGGTAATGAGTCGGGCTTATGCTGAAAATTCGGATCAAAAACCCAATGACCTATCGCTACTTGGTGTCGGTCAAATCACGGCTGATCTTCAACAGCAGTATCCGAAAATGACCTGGGTGCAGCGCATTCAATTTGGCGGATTATTGGACATACCGGATGCAAATGGTGAAACGCAGTCCCAAGGCCCGGTATTCGGCATGGGCGTTGATCTATTATCGTCTGAAAGTAGTGAAATCCAACTTTTGAATATTGAAAAAGCATTGGTTAGCGGTCGGTTGCCACAGAATTCAGGTGAGATTTTGATCAGTCATGAACTGGCAAGAAGGCTGGAGGTAAAACTGGATGAAGCGGCCACCCTTCTCACATCTACTATGTACGGTAGCATGACAATGTACAATTTTATTGTGGTGGGTACAATTCGCTTTGGTTTTGTGGTTATGGACCGTGGTGCCATGGTTGCCGACTTAACTGATATTCGGAAAGCGATGGATATGGAGGACGCTGCGGGGGAAATCCTAGGCTATATGCCAAATAGAATCTATGATGATGAAAAGGCCGCCATAATGGTAGATCAGTTTAATGCTAAGCAATCAGTTGTGAATGATACCTTCGCACCAGTTATGGGTAAGTTAAAAGAGTTAAGCAACCTGGCTGATTACTTGGCTATGGCAGAATATATGGGCTTAATATTGGTTGTTGTCTTTGTCTTTATTATGTCCATTGTTCTGTGGAACGTGGGCCTTTTAGGCGGATTACGCCGATATGGGGAAGTGGGGTTGCGTCTGGCTATTGGCGAACACAAAGGTCAAGTGTATCGATCCATGATTTATGAATCGGTATTTGTTGGATTAACAGGTTCCGTTATTGGAACACTTTTTGGATTAAGTTTAGCCTATTGCCTGCAGGTATGGGGATGGGATATTAGCTCGATGATAAAAAATGTAACAATGATGTACCCTTCTGTCATACGAGCCGAAATTACCCAAGAAACCTATTATATTGGTTTCTTTCCAGGTCTATTTTCAACAGTTTTTGGTACGGCTCTATCTGGAATTGGAATTTACAAGCGCCAGACAGCTCAACTATTTAAAGAGTTGGAAGTCTGACAGTGAAGTCAATAATTCTCAAATACTGAAGGATTTTATTATGAAGAAAATGCTATTAGGATTAATGATTATTCTACCGATTTCAGCATGGAGTCAAATACCCACCGGCCCCGAAATATTAACAAAAATGGATCAGAATCTGATTGCTGAAAATCGTTCAGCCACATACACTATGGTTGTTCGCGGCCGCCGGCGGGACCGTACGATGACGGTTAAGTCCTGGGTTGAAGGTTCAGAAAAATCTTTTAGCGAATATTTGGCACCAGCTCGGGAAAAAGGTACCAAAATGTTGAAGTTGGGAGATCAACTATGGATGTACTCACCGCAGTCGGATCGAATCATCCGCATCGCCGGTCATATGTTGCATCAATCCATGATGGGATCAGATTTTTCCTATGAGGATATGATGGAAGATCGTGGCCTGAAGGAAACATACGACGCAGAAGTTATGGGATCAGAGGATTTTCTTACAAGGGATTGCTGGGTGGTAAAACTTACAGCAACGGTTGAAGATGTAGCTTATCATTCTCGAAAAATTTGGGTGGATAAGGCAAATATGTTGTCCCTAAAGGAGGACCGTTTCGCCAAAAGCGGAAAATTACTCAAAACGGCAGAAATTCAGGAAGTATTCCAAATAAATCAGCGCTGGTATCCCAAGCGTATGGTTTTTAAGGATGTGTTATCTAAAGGCAAAGGCACTGAACTAATCGTTGATTCTATTGAATTTGATGTAAAAATCCCCAAACATCTTTTTTCAAAAGCAAGTCTCAGAAGATAGATCGAGTGACCATATACTGAGAATCTATCTTTTGTTGATAGCGGTATTAGTATTATAAATCAACTTTTTCATTTTATGATTAGGTTGTTCCAAAACTTCTTATGACAATTCTGATTTAGAATTCTTGTTTAGGAGAGTATGTCTACTATCTAGAAGCTGAATAATATATATTCAGACGAAGAAGATAGCCAATCTGAAGTAAAGTCTTAATCTATTTATTGGGCATTAAAACCCACCCAATAGATAACTCTTATACCGGGTAATCACACGTGTATCAACCCTCAATTGGTACTTTTTTCTTTTTTACACTAATCTACTGCCTTGTTCCAGTAAAGGTTTTTGAATCAGTAAATTCTTTAAGAGGTTGACACATTATGGAAGTATTACTGGTAACAACTTAGAACTTACAAACGAAAAAGAAAAAGTCATCTTAGGATGGTAAATTAGTTTAATCTTGATAGTTTTCTCGATTTATAATGAATATGGAAAAGATTACGACGATAACTGCAATAACCCAATTTGACGTTGATATCGAGGGAAATTGAAATGATACATTTTGCGTTGTTAACTTTTTTAATTTCCGTTTCTTGTGTAGGGAAAACTAAGAAACTACTTGTTAAATCAAAACTCTGGTCCAATTTTTTCGCCTCTATATATTTTTTACTAGGGTTAGCTACTTTCTACACCGAGGTTCACGGTCAAGCTCTACCCTTGTCTGAGCCTGAATCAGTTGGCTTATCCAGTGACAAGCTGGATCTGGTAAAAAAATCGGTAAAATCTTTCATAGATCAAAAGAAAATAGCAGGAGCAACTACAATCGTTGCTCGACGAGGAAAAATTGTTCATCTCGAAACATATGGTTTTAGAAACATAGAATCTAATGAAAAGATGTACGCCGATTCTATCTATCGAATATATTCGATGACCAAACCCATTACTAGCGTAGCTGTGATGATGTTATACGAACAGGGAAAAATTCAACTCGAATCCCCTGTCTCAGCCTATATTCCTGAGTTAGAAAATTTTGAAGTTTACATTAGTGGTTCAAAATCAGATATGATCTTAGAAACAAACAAGCGGGAGATGACTATTAAAGATCTGTTAACCCATACATCAGGACTAATTTATGGTTGGGAAGGTTCACCGATTGACGCCCAATATCAAAATTTACTATATAATGACTATTCATCATCTGAAATGATGGAAAAATTTAAGGATTTGCCTCTTCGATATCACTCTGGCGAAAAATGGGCTTATGGTCTGTCAACAGATCTGCTGGGTCATATTGTTGAGAAGGTTTCTGGAAAGACATTGGCTGATTTTTTCAAAGAATATGTTTTCATGCCATTAAAGATGAAAGATACAGATTTTTATGTTCCTAGAGAGAAAATAGAACGACTAGCAACAATTTATGTGAAGGGAAATAAGAAACTTAAACCAGAAAATCCGATTGATATAAAAAAAGTTTCGAAATTGCCAAAGATACTTTCAGGTGGTGCTGGGCTGTACTCCACAGTTTCCGATTATATACGATTTGCCCAAATGATATTAAACAAAGGTATATTAGACGAGGTTAGATTATTGTCTGAAGAAACGGTAGAGTTAATGATAAAAAACCATATTTCAGCTGATACAGATTTCGAAAGAGGCCGTACGAACTATATGTTATCAGGATTTGGATTAGGATTTGGAATTTGGAACCGTGGAATTAGGGGATGGGCAGGGATTGCAAATACTTATTTTTTTATTGATTTTAAAACTGAAATGATTTCAATGATTTGGACTCAGTTAAGACCAAGTGGCGCCTACCCAATGCTAGTTCTAGGATTTAACCAATTAGTAGTACAGGCTGTGGTTGATTAGAAAGATCTGGACATCAATTGATACAGCATCAACAAACAATATTTTGTAAACCGATACGTAGGACGACAATTTTTAATTAGCGTAACTAAGAGACTTAATACTGATTATGGATACCTAGTCAAAAAATAGCTTTTCCATATAACACCTCTACTTAAACTCAAACCTATTCATAGAATGGATTTGATCCTTTTCACCTTAGGTATCTAGATTTCCTAATTTTCTTAGTTCAATGTTGGCAGAATTAAACAATGAACATTTATACTGATTTATCAAAAACACTAAAAGAACCGGATAAAGTTCAAATTCTGGATTTGAGGAATCAAGGTCTGACCAAAATTCCCGATGAGGTTTTTCAACTAACTAATCTAACTAGAATCAATTTGTTAGGCAACCAGATCAAAGTGATACCCCCTGAATTGGGTCAACTGACCAATCTGACTCAACTTCATTTGGCAGGTAACCAAATTGAGGAGATACCCCCTGAATTGGGTCAACTGACCAATCTGACTCTACTCCATTTGGGACGCAACCAAATAAAGGAGATACCACCTGAATTGGGTCAACTGACAAAAATGACAAAAATA
>CAYVHK010000149.1:0-1060 GCA_964451145.1 uncultured bacterium
CGTAAAAAGCCCAATCTAAACCATGATTATCAATGACTATGTTTAGCGCTTGACGAAGTTTATCTGCGATTTGGTTTGCTTTTTTTTGCGGTTGACCAGTTTCTACTACTTTCAGCATTTCTATACCAGCACTGGCTGATACAGGATTGGCATTGAATGTGCCCTGGTGGGGCATCCGTTTCGGTTTATTTCTTGAAATTAGATTTACAATTTCGGCTCGCCCAGCGACTGCACCACCAGGCAAACCTCCAGCCATGATTTTGGCTAAAGTAGTCAAGTCGGGCTGAACCTGATAGTGGGCTTGAGCACCACCTGGATCCACTCGGAATCCTGTAATAACCTCATCAAAAATCAACAAAATCCCATATTTTGTTGTAAGTTGGCGAAGCTGATGTAAAAAATGACCGTTGGTAGGAATAGCACCAAAAGAACCACCAGTCGGTTCTAAAATGACCGCAGCAATTTGATCTTCGGTAGCGAATAGACGAACCAAAGATTCAAGATCATTAGGCGGACAAACGATAGTCATAGCTGCAGTATTTGGTGGAACACCCGCGATGGAACTATCATAGGGCGGAGCATAACCTTGGATCAAGCCATCGTGCCAACCGTGATAGTGACCGGCGAACTTGATCACTTTATGCTTTTGGGTAAATAGTCGGGCTAGTCGCAATGCCATCTGGGTTGCCTCCGTTCCTGAACTGGTGAAGCGAACACGTTCAGCTGAAGGCACCAAGTCAATTATCCGATTAGCCCATTCTAATTCAAGTTGATGACAAGCTCCGTAGTGCGTACCAAGTTTCAGTTGTTGTTCCACTGCTCGGATGATATTTGGTGGATTATGTCCTAGTAGCAAAGACCCATGGCCAGACCAAAAATCAACTAATTCGTGCCCACCAACGGTCCATTTCCTCGATTTTTCGGCTCGTTCAATATAAATCGGATGTGGATCATCGTAACGTAGATCGTGAGTGACACCATCAGGAAACAACGACTGTGCCTGTTGGTAGAGCTGAAAATCGGCTTCAAAAGTTTGTCGATAATGGTCTAAAATTGTCGT
>CAYVHK010000149.1:1070-6989 GCA_964451145.1 uncultured bacterium
CATTTTTCTCTTTTGGTTGTTTTTGTGAGACCAGCAGATTTGATTTTATCACCGATCAGATAATACATACAACAGCATTTAAACAACTAAAACTGACCTGTCACCAAATTCAGCTTGGCTGATCCAATTTGAACTTTAATATCGGATTGAGCGGCCTTTTGCCAAGCAGATAGACCAAAAGTTGCAATCTGTCCCATACTAGCCAACTGAATTGAAAAACGATCTGATTTGAATAGTTGGGCCCCATCGGTGATCGATTCTGTACGGGTCGTTTTATGGCCTAACCAGAGCCCTGTTGCACTGGTGGCAATTAGGGTAGCCGCAACAACACGTGGGTTATCAACCTCGGCCATCACCAATGGTGCTGCTCCGATAAATGCCCCAGCTATTCCACCAAAAGTAATCAAAACCGACCGTAAACGACTGTAAGATTCCTGACGAGTGAAACACTCAGAAAAATAGTAACCGACAGGTAAGCCCACTGCCGCGGATAGAGTATAGATTCTTCCTGCATGATCTATATCTTCTATCTCATCACCCAAAGCGATAGTCGCCAGTCCCAGACCGTAGAGTATACCAACGACTCCACCAGTTGAAATCAGTTGCGCCCGGCCCTGACTAATATCGCGATCTGGTATCAGACGAGATGTTAGATAAACACTAGCAGGAACACTTACCATCATCGACAAACTATAAAGCTTGTTGGTAGTTCCTCTATTGCGTCTTGCCTCTTCTAGACAGTTCATTTCCTGCTGTTGACGCTGACATTCGAGACTATCATATGCATCTACACAGTAGTCTGTACTGACTTTATCCTCTTGGCACATTTGTAAGTAATCTTGATCTATATATTCTTCGTCGCTAAACAAATCCTCAATTGCAACAAGATAGGGGATTGCCCACCCATAAAAAACACCTGCTAAACCACCAGCAGCTAACAAATCTGTTTCACCTTTGTTAAACCAACGATGGTCGGTCAATTTATAAGCGGTATAGGCTCCAGCCGGAGTTAGTAACATGGAAGGAACAAAAGCGAATTGGGTATTATCAGAGTCAAAAAAAGAGAGAGACAAAAAACCGTAAAGTGTTCCAGCATAAGCTCCCCATCGGAGTAATTTGGAACGGCCATAGCCGAGATCAAACTCACGTGTGGCAAGCAATGAGCTTACGTAGGCACCACCACCTGTCAACAGAATAGTACCAGCTCTCACATTAGACTCTAATTCAAGTATACTAGATAAACCAATACCGTAAAGCCACAAACCATAGCCCAAGGAATTGAGATTAAGTACTAATCGGCCTTCTCGCTTTTCAGCTTCAGTACGATCAATATCAGGCTGTTTAAATTGAGCTAGAATCTTTCCACTAGCTTTCTGCCTAAGTTTATCCAATACTTCTGATGTTATTTTTTGTATCTGTCGTAACCTTTTACCGTCCACTGTTGTAGTTATATGCAATTGGTATTGGTTGGCAATCTTGATGATCTCGGCACTGACGAAGTCTTCATTGTTTGGAAAAAAGTTGTACTGTCGATTTTCCTCGGGTGATATGATAAAACCAATAATCGGCGTAAGTTGGATAATCTCGCCTACAGTCTTATCTTGGTCTGAATGGGTCAATGCTACATAATTGGTGAAACACGAAACTGCGATTACTAATGAATATAAATGGCGAGTCATAACAAAACTCCTGAATTAATTGAACTTGGAAGTCAATGACTTAGAATCGGAAAGCGAGTTGCATTGGTAGAATATCGCCAAACATTTGGTTGGGAGCACTAGCAACCTGTCTTGCTCCAGTTGATATTTTATTGTCGTCCGAATGAGTAGAATTGTGAACCAAGTAGAATCCTATTGCGGAGCCAACTATACCACAAGCAGCGTACACCCGACTATCTTCAAATTGAAAGAAAAAGGCTAAGCCTTCACTGAAAATAGCTCCAGCTACCGTTCCTAGTCCAAGAAGAGTGGTACGACCAACGGTGTAATTGTTTTTTTTCTCCAACTGATAAGCACCATAGACACCGATTGGTAAGCTTGCCATAGCAGATAATAAGTGGAGACGAGGAAAGTTACGGTTCAATAACAGATGAGATACACCTGCGCCATAGAGTCCACCAATAATACCGCCCATCGTAAATAGGACTGATCCTCCTCGGTCGATTTGGTGCAGCTCAAATTGGTTGATTAATTGTGTAGTTTGCCAAACAGCTAGAGGTGCTGCCAACATAGCCGAAGAGACATAGATTTTCCCTTTCGTTGATTCTGATAAATTCTCGACAGATGGGACTAAATACACGGCACCGGTTCCGTAAATAGCACCAACCAATCCGCTAGCAATCAGTAAATCGGTTTCACCATTGGAGTAGGGGCGATTATCAGTCAATTGTCGAGTTAAAATTGCACTGATAGGTGTTAGCAGCATAGAGGGAATAGCCCATTTCTTTGTATCAGCTGAATCGAAAAACACTAGTGAACCTAAGCCGTAAGCCGTTCCTAAGTAAGCCCCCCACATCATGAGACGAGTATGAGTGTAATCGAGCTGATAATTTTTGGTGGCCTGCATAGCTCCCAAAAAGGAACTACTGGCAATCAGCATCTCTAAACCAACTTTTTGTTTAGATCTTTCAATCTTTAGAAGGCTAATCACTCCTGGACCATATAAAGCACTTCCATATAGCAGAGCATTACCCACAAAGCTTGCTCGTCCTGATGGTGGGTCAGTGGCAACACTGCCACTGACAACCTTTGCGGTAATGGAGTCAATTTGAGCTTGACTAATTGGAACAGTAATAGCAAATACGGCGAACAATAATCGACTGATTGAGAGATTGAACTGGTTCATATTGTTTGTTGCTCGGTGGTTAATGTCACTTTTTCTATTTTTTCGCATTACTTATCACAGTAAAAATGTGATTTTATTGGTAATCTGTTTTAATATTGACTTAGGTATGGTCAGATTACGTCATTGGTTGGATTCTTCCTTAAAAGAAATACTCAAATCAGGTTTTTATCAAAAGTAGAGAAAATTGTATCCTTGTCCAGTAAATAAGCCAATAATGGACCAGATGCCAGCGATGAAAGCTTCTCCTAAAACCACTCCTAGAAAAATAGGCCTAGCTTGCCGATACACTTTTAGACCACCGTTTTGGACTAGCAGGAATTTAAATAACCAACCTAAAAATATAGAAAACCAGATATTGTTCATCGGGAATTGACCAGGCGTAATAAAGCCAATCGGATGCAATGGCCACCAAAGAAACCGATATTGCATACTTATCAGACCAAACATAGTTACACCACCTAGGGCAACAAATCCCATTTGTTGCCAGTTAGTGTCTTGTGGATTGACCAAAAACCGCTCTAATTCTTGAAAAGGTTCTCTGGGAGAAATAGTATGAATCCAAGATCGGCCTAGTGAAACTGCCCCTTTAGAGTAAGCTAATTTCAAATAAGCATAAAAAGAGATAAGCGAACCCACACCTAGGGCAAGACAAAT
Organism: uncultured bacterium; assembly: GCA_964451145.1. Classification (GTDB taxonomy): domain Bacteria; phylum Poribacteria; class WGA-4E; order WGA-4E; family UBA9662; genus TMED15. The sequence goes on from CAYVHK010000149.1 coordinate 4,569, forward strand.
TGCTAGCAGTAGATGTCGTCGATTCAGGTTACCGTGATCAGAAATTTTGAAACTATTGACCAAATGTGGCATTAGAATCTCCCGCCGATCTCGGAAGAAAATGCGCTTAGGAAAGGCGATTGCTGTTAAGTTGGCCGCTCCAAAACCAGGTGTTCCCAATGCTGAAACAAATAGGTCTGGAGCTTTAAAAGAACCATGAATGAAAAATAATCCACGTGTCACTAACCAAGCATCGATTACACATACAACGGCAAAAAAAGATACGATGGAAACCATCAAGGCAAAAGAATTAGCTCCTGCCGAAATCAGTAAAACAGATAGACCCGCTAAGCTGACAAGCAAACCAACCAAAACCCAGCGGTATTGGATTGGTTCGTTATCGTCGCTGCCGTAAGACCGATGATTTCTGATCGCGCGTATAAAAACTCGATAGAGGTGGTTACGCCCGACAAAACAGAAGAAAATGATCAAAATTAGATAGGCCCCCATTTCCCGATACGGTACAAAACCACGATTATAAAGGTAAGAAGATATACCTGTGGCACTACCAATAAGTCGTTCCAGTTTGTAAATTAGGTAGAAGACCCATAAACTAAATGAAATCTCTAGAGACATCAGATAAGACAAACCAATGGTCGAAGGCTGAATGTCAAAATTGAAAGGCCGAATAGCATTCCATGGTTTTTCGGTGAGTATATTCCAAGTGCTGAACCGTAACGGAATCTGAGGAAAGACGGGATAATAAAAGTGTAAAGTACTGACGGTGTGAATTACGACCGGAAACATAAAAGCCAACCACATAGATCGTTGACGAAAAAAAGTGTTGAGTAGAGTGTCTGAAGCATTAGACATCTCAGCTGGCAGTTGTACTAGTGGGAAGGCGAATTTCTCTTGTTCTACCCACTGCCGTCGCAAAATAGTCGACAAGCACACCATCATCATCCATAAAACAAAAGTGAAAACAGACCAGAAGAATAATGACGGCATCCAATCTAACCAAGGTACAATTTCTTTTTCCCCCTCGAAAAAGCCTTCAACAAGACGATCGCCACGTGGAATCAGCCAATCTGGCAGATAATGATGAAATAGACCGATCCAATCATTTTCAGGAGTTGCGTAGTAGGTCAAGCCGACTAGTGTTGGAATCATGTAGGCTGCTAATCCCAAAGTCGGCAAACTGGCCGTAACGATCATCATACACCAAATAGTGATTAGTTCACCCGTGGTCAGAGGAGGTTGAATTCCTGTCTGTTTCAGAATTATGTTTACGAACAGCACCAAAAACGTTAGCAAAAAAACAGCCACAATTGGAAAATGATGGGCGGCTAGCCAAGTGTTATTAACATAGTAATCATTGTAGGCTTCAACTGAACAAATTAAGCAGACGCAAATTAGACCAACAAGTATCCCTCGAATACCAACAGGATTCTTTTTAGTAGATAAGATTGAAGACATCATATTAATTTTTCTTGGAAAATTGAGTAATTATCAGTTAATAGTAGCAAAAAAATGCCCATACGACAATAGATGCTAGATCGACATTCAGATTCTTTTTTGATTGCTGAATGGCTAAAGCTTTGCTAGACTAATCTCATCGGGACAACTCACAATTTAATTAGGAGCCAGATCAAATATGAACAAAATGAAATGTACAAAGTTATTGCTACTGTTTAGTGTTTTATTATCAACTGTTTCATCTCAAGAATGGAAAGTGATACGAAATGACGACTTTGACCGAAATGACGGTATACAGGGGGACCTCAAAGCCGTTCATTTTATTGATCAGAATAATGGTTGGGCTGTCGGCTTACAAGGCTTGGCATTACATACTCTAGATGGTGGGCAAAGTTGGAACATTGTAGATTTGAAACAGGAGCGACCACGGGACCTGTGGAATGTCTATTTCAGTAACGACAAGATAGGTTTCATTACCGGCACTGGTGGCATGATTCTAATGACACAAGACGGTGGCACTTCATGGAATTCACCGCAAATCGAAAACCGTCGGCGAATCACAAAAACATGGATGGTAACAGACCAACTTGGTTTTATGGTAGGAGAAAATAGCACCATGCTAAAAAGTAGTGACGGTGGAAAATCATGGGCTGGCGAGTCGGAGCGGGTACGAGTGGGCGAAAAACGTACTAACTTGGAAGATGTCTTTTTCGTTTCTCCTACTGAAGGATGGATCGTGGGTTCCTTTGGCACAATCATGCACACAACTACGGCTGGCGATAATTGGGAAAAAATAGTACTAGATGAGATCGACCATAACCTGTATTCTGTTTACTTCACTACACCACAGCAGGGCTGGATTTCGGGTCAGGAAGGCTTGGTTTTGAACACTACCGACGGTGGAAAAACTTGGCATCAGAAAGAGACAGATGCGCTCAGCCAAGTAAATGACATACTTAATGAGGA
>CAYVHK010000149.1:6999-11433 GCA_964451145.1 uncultured bacterium
CATTCTGTTTATTGACAATCAACGTGGTTGGGCAATCGGTGGCGATATTTTCGCTCATGTTATTCTACATACGACGGATGGTGGCGAAACATGGGAAACACAATCTGGTGGACGAGCAACAGCACTTCGATCGATTTCCGTTCACCAACAGGAATCTACTTATCAGATTTGGATTGCTGGTGGAGCTGGAATTATTCTAAATGGGAAGGTCGAATAGCGAAAGATTCATCTTGCATAGATAGACTTTGGTAGGACATTTCTATTTGTGACAGTTGGTGGGTAGATTTATCGCCCAAGTGAACTAGATTTCTGTAGACCAATGCGTGAAATGTCGAACCAACTGAGTAACCTAAATCCAAGTTGTGTGTCGTTATTAAAATGGTTTTCCCCACTGATCGAAGATCTTCAATACGCTGAAGTAGCAGATTAGTAGTCGTTTGGTCAAGACCGGAAAATGGTTCGTCTAAAATTAAAATCTGGGGATCATTTAGCAGTGCTTTGGCGATCATAAACTTCTGCATCATACCACGCGAAAATAGACGAATCGGCTGATCGCCCTGACCTGATAGGCTGAATTCTAATAGCAAACTATCAATTTTTTGTTCAAGGTGCCCCGTGCCATATACCCTCCCCAAGAATTTTAAATTCTCTCGGGCCGTTAACTCAGGATAAGCCAAGGGTTCATGTAATACCAAACCGAGAGTTTGACGAAAGCTACTCAGTTGAGTATAAACTGATTGGCCCTGATAGAGAATCTGACCACTAGTCGGTGCTTCAAGGGTCGAAATAATTTTAAGCAACGTGCTTTTTCCTGCTCCGTTGGGGCCAAAAATAACCGTAATTTTTTGACTGGATAGAGAAAGGTTGATGTCTTCTAAAAGGCTCATATAGCCGAATTTTTTGTAAATTTTCTGTACTAAGATCAAAATTAACACCAGTTAATTGGTAAAAATTTATCAGAGAAATCCGCTGCTCAATATGAAAGGTGAGCTAGCGTCCATATCCACCCGTTAAAGCATTATCGGGCACAATTGAGTAGTCTTTTATCAGTAACCGCTTTCTAAACATGAAAAATATATAGATCACGCGCCGGTAGCGGTAGATCGATCCATATGCCGCCTTCCAGGTGGCTTTCTGCCACACCTATGCATGCTTCAGTAATATGATGGGTTAACTGCACATTACCCCGTGTGTCCTGCCCAGTAACCCTAGATTGAACCAAATCCTCTAAACACCTAATAACAGGACTTTTTGGTGAGACGGATTTCAGCGGCTCTTCCTGCCAACTGTCTTTGCCATTATCTCTACGTAATACAGCGAGAGAACCGTTGTTGAGCAAGCGTATGCAACCTTCGCTACCTAATACCTCAAATTCCCATTTTCCTGCCGGAACAGTATATCCTTCAATATTACCAGCAAATCGTAACTGATAGATAGCTCTTGGATCGTGGTCAATATGGCGCCCAGAAAAAACAGCATCGTGTGGTAAAAGATCGCCACGTACAGCTTCAATCGGTGGGTCACCAATCAGAAAAGAGATCGTGTCTATGGAATGGATGTGTCCGTGCATCAAAGTCGATGGTGCATAATGAACGACTGATCTTATTTGGCCAATTAACCCGGCAGATACAGCTTCACGTACCATAGAGTATCGGTCATCAAATCGGCGCAAAACACCTGTGTTAAACTGCGCACCGCTGTGTGTAATAGCCTCTAAAACCTCATCTGCTCGTTTCATAGATGAAGCCATTGCCTTTTCTACGTAAAGCATGGGAACATCAAGCTCTGCCAAAGCTATGGTTAAATCGGCGTGCTCATCATCTCGATGATTTGGACCCGGCGAGCAATTAGCCGGTTTGGGCAAGCATGCGGCAGTACAAACCGCTACCAAATCAGGTTTTTCAACCTCAATCATCTTACAATAATCTTGGTAAACAGCCCCAATCCCCCAACGTTCCACAAAAGCTGTACGTTTTTCCTTTATAATATCAGCTCCTGCAACTAATTCTAGATGTGTGCTGGCATTGGTGGCAGCTGCTATAGAATATGGATATTTGGTGTGCCCTTCATCATCAATCGTGCTGCCCATTCGACCGAGTCCAATAATGCCTACGCGGTATTTCTCATTAACCATTTCATCCTCCCTATCTTGTTGCATCCTAGCCAAAAAACACCATATGACAATATTTTTTTGTGTGCAGACACGTAAGGTAATACGGAAAGTATATTCTCCAGCCTGACGCACTTGCCACTTTTCATAGTATTCCAACTGACTTAAAACAAAACATGAAGAAAAAACACGATTCTACAATCAGGCTGAAGTATTACTCTGAATCTTCATGATAAATATGCAACGATCCATGTTGTTCGGATAACGGATCTGCTAACCAATTTTTCATTTTCTACTTCACCAACATAAATTAGAGTAATATAGTTCCAGATGGCAGTAGTAGTTATACTACTTCTTAGCAAAAAATATTCACATTTGATTCATTTCAAAGTTATGAAAGAAAAAATTCTTTGAGGAGGGTTGAAGACGCCTACACTAAGGCAAGGAATACGATAGAGAGCGTATAAATATCACAGCTAGAAAAAGGGCACCCCCGATTGCTTGCGAAACAAGATGCAATAGATTAACCCTAGGGAGAAAAGTCCTTAAATCTTTCCACTTATCAAGAAAACATCCGGCTGATCTATTAACACCGATTTTCTCTTTAAAGTTAAAAACTCAGCATTTTAGCTTTAATCTATTACGTCGCAGAACGTTACACTTTGGCTTAATATGTATCAAGCACCCATAGCGCTAACAGCTTTTTCAGCTGCATCTGACAGGCTATCAGCAGTCATCAGTTCGAGCCCTGACTCCGACAAGATCTTTCGTCCTAGTTCAACATTTGTTCCTTCTAGTCGAATTACTAAAGGCACGGTTAGATTGACCTGCTTAACTGCTTCGATAATACCACTAGCAACCGTATCGCACTTCATAATACCACCGAAAATGTTAACCAGTACCGCTTCCACCTTAGGGTCGCTTAGAATCAACCTGAACGCATGGGCAACAGCCTCAGTGGTTGCACTGCCCCCGACATCCAAAAAATTAGCAGGCTCTGCCCCATATAGCTTAATGACATCCATCGTAGCCATAGCCAAACCAGCTCCATTAACCATACAACCGATATTCCCGTCTAGGCTAATATAACTCAGGCCAGATCCTTTTGCTTCCAGCTCTCGGGAATCTTCTTCATATTCATCACGTAAAGCTTCAATTTCCTTCTGTCGGTATAGAGCATTATCGTCAAAATTAATCTTGGCATCTAGAGCTAAAATTTCAGCGCCATTCTCTCCCGAAACAATTGCTAGAGGATTAATTTCCATTAGAGAGCAGTCACATTCCACAAAAGCCCGGTAAACATTGGTAATTAGTTTAGTTGCAGACCGAATTATTTCTTTCGGTAAGTCCAAATCAAAAGCTAACTGTCGAGCTTGAAAAGCTTGCAATCCTACAGCTGGATCAACTGTTTGTTTAACGATTTTTTCTGGCGTTTCTTCCGCTACCTTTTCGATGTCGACCCCGCCCTCTTGACTGGCCATTAGAGTTATGCAAGCTGTATCTCGATCAACTACTAAACCCAAGTATAGTTCATTCTCAATCTCACTAGCTTCTGCTACCAGCACTTGACGTACTAGTTTTCCTTCCGGACCAGTTTGGTGAGTAACCAACTGCATACCTAATATTTTGTTAGCCCATTCTCGGACTTCGGCTGCCGTCTGAGCCAACTTGACACCACCGCCTTTTCCCCGCCCTCCAGCGTGGATTTGGGCTTTGACCACGTATAAATTTACATCCAGTTCTTTGGCAACAGCCTCGGCTTCCTCAGGAGTAACTGCCACTTTCCCTCTCGGTACAGGTACTCCGAAAGTGTCTAAAATATCTTTGGCTTGGTATTCGTGGACATTCACGATATTGATGATTTCCTACTAAAATTTACTCCCGCCAGTTTAACACAGCCATCAGCAATTAACAACCGAATTTGGATCAAAGTCTAGACTGATTTCCCTTACAAACCGTTATCTGTCTGGTTGTTTTTTAGTCTGATTCAACTTGTCTTCAGACCAGTTCTGAACGTCTTTTGGGGCTGATTTATATGCCAAATTTAAACACCAAACAGGATGGGACAATAAGTCTTTATCTTTTCTATGTGATTGCTTTTCCAATATCAGATGTGGTTAATAATTACGACAAAAAATACTTATATCTACTGAGAAATATTTTGGACAAATGCTGTTTTGTTTGCTAAATTAATAATAATCGATTAGACGAAATTTTAGGATAATAATAGTTGTCTGATATGGCGTATAAGTGAGTGTTATCATTTTGCTCATCACATAAGGAAATAGGCAATGCCTCTTTATTGCTTCGCTTTTTTTTGTCTT
>CAYVHK010000150.1:0-11077 GCA_964451145.1 uncultured bacterium
TCTTAAAGATTAACCACTCTTCTGTGATATTAAAAATGATTTACTTGATTTTATTATTGATTCTGAATTAATAATACATAATGCACCGTGTGATATTGGTTATGTAGAATATGATTTTAAAAATCCATATCATTCTCCGCTCGTTGACAGGCAATCAGAAGATGATTTAAAAATAGCAGCTGGCCCATTTGAGGTTGAGTTAATAGATGGGTCAATCGTTACATATTTCTGGTATCGTTTCATTGATCAACCATCATTAAAACACCTCAGCTGGAATCGAGCCGAAAGGGACAAACTGCAAAATTTAGTTGAAAAGATTCACTCAGAATGGAAATTAGGAAAAGAATTTATGTCAGCTGTACAAGAAGGCGAATTAGTTACTTTAGATACGAGCTTAATATTAACACCACCAGTAGGACTAGAAATTGGATTTGTGCCGATTGCCGCTCAACAATCAAATCGATAATTTTGAGCTGGAAGTGTATGATACAATCAACAATCTTTATAAATCTTCATTTTATATTGCTTAAATTAATAAGGTGCACGCAGGATAAACACAATTCTAAACAAAGCAATAATAGTTAGCTTCACAACTGATCAGCGTTTCGAATATCGAACGTTGCAAACTGACCGTTAGCGGGTAGTTCAATCCGCATTACTCTTGCATAGAAGTATAGTTCCGCAGCTAGGGCTGATTTCATGTTTTCTGATTGACGAAAACCATGACCCTCATCGGTAAAAGTCAAATATGCGACAGGTAATCCTTTTTTCTCTAGTGCCTTAACCATAGAATCAGCTTGGTTGGGTGGTACAACCTTATCCTTCAAGCCTTGAAAAAAAATCACTGGACAATTCAGTTGGTCAACAAAACCGATAGGCGAACGATCCAAATAGATTGACTTTTCTTTCGGATAAGGGCCGATTAAACGATCCATATAACGAGATTCGAATTTGTGCGTTTCCTCGGCCAAAGCGACTAAATCACCAATACCGTAGTAACTAGCACCAACCTGAAAAAAATCCCGAAAGGTCAAGGCACACAGGGTAGTATAACCGCCAGCACTTCGCCCTCTAATTGCCACCCGATCTGGGTCTACCCACTGCTGTTGAATCAGATATTTAGCACCGTTGATACAATCGTCAATGTCTTTTAGTCCCCAATATCCATCGAGTCGCTGGCGGTAATTACGACCAAAACCTGTGCTACCACTGTAATTGACATCCAAAACAGCGAATCCTCGGCTAGTCCAGAACTGTATCATCAAGCTGAGCCCATTACCGGTAGCACTAGTTGGGCCACCATGACTCATTACGATTAGAGGTGGTTTCTGACCGTCAGGAGCGGTAAAGTCCGAATTTTGGGGTGGGTAAAAGAAAGCATAAGACGTCAGGTCCCCAGAGGTTGGAAATTCAACTGATAGAGGTAGAGACAAATAGTGCTCAGAAATTTTGGCTGAGTTAGATATTCTCATTGTCTGCCAAGATGAGATAGTCTCAGTTCTTAGTTGATCCGATGATATAAAAATCACTGAGGAAAATGTTTGAGGTGAACTTGCAGCCAGCAACACCCCAAACTGATTGGATCTTAGCGTGCCGGAGAAATCGGTCCAAGGACAATCAAAGGTCACCATTTCACGGTTATCTATGTTGATGCGAGCCAACTGCCAAACACCGTTTTGGCTGTAAAAACAACAAATTTGATTGTCAGAAATAAAACCGTAATTGGACATCCCAAATACCCATTGTGGTTGTCCAAAATCAGCGGCCATATCTACAATCGGCTCTGAGGATAGTTGTCTGTTAAACATATCCAACTGGTAAAGGTTCCACCAACCGCTTTGGTCACAGATATAGTAAAGCTGCCCATTGGGAGACCACTCAGGTTGAATTATGGAAGATTCGTTAACTCTTGTCATTTCTTCGGCAAAATCGATCTGTCCCTTATTGTCCAATTTTGCCAACCAGAGTTGAGTATTGTCCCAAGGCATGTTCGGATGATTCCAGCTAATCCAAGCGAGATGGCTTCCGTCTGGGCTAAGTCGAGGATTAGCGTAAAAATCATGACCACTGAACAAATCATTCACCAGTCCGGTCTCCAAATCCACCGAAACTAGTTTATTTACTGGTTCTGATTGATCTTGATCCGAAGAGTGATATTCAGCCACACAAACAACACGGTTACGATTGAGGTCAATGGAAAAATCAGCGAAACGATACTGGCTCGACTCAGTAATTCGTTTTGGCTGAATAGAGTTAGTTGTCAATAGATACAGACAGCCGTCGGTATCATTGGAAAAAATCACTCTTCCTTTATTTACAGCAAATGTACCACCACCATACTCATGCACTCGTGACCGTACATTGAAAGGAGTTGGTGTTAGGTCGGTTGATCGAAAAGTATTCTGATTGATGTCTTGACAAACCAGCGTACTTCGACCATTTTCATTTGGTCGTCCTTCAACCCAATAAGCAGTTGATTGATCAAGGCAGAGATCGCCTAACCGAACGCTATCGGCCACAATGAGATCAGTTGTGATTGGTGATGGCCAAGAACCATAATTACGCCTCATAAATTTTGACTCTGTTTCAACTGGTCAATCCCTTCATTTAACGCTTTTTGATACAACCACAAATCACCACCATAAGCAAGGCTGTGGAAACCTCGTTCGAGCATAGATTTACCCTCGCTAACTGTTGTTGCCATAAAACCAGCTGACTTTCCTTTAGCCTGGGCGACTTTAGATACTTTATCTAGAGCTGACAAATATTGTGGATGATCGAATTGACCAGGTATTCCCATCGAATTGGTTAAATCGAAATGACCGACCCACAAAACATCAATACCGTCTACGGAGGCGATAGATTCTAAATTTTCTAATCCTTCCACGGTCTCGATTTGTGCAATCAGCATAATGTTATCGTTGGCTTTCTCCATCTTGGATAGAATGTTACCACTATCGTAGTCATCATGGGCCACACCAAAGGCTGCACCTCTTTGACCCTTAGGTGGATACTTGGCCGAATTGACAATCACTTGAGCCTGTTGCGCAGTATTGACCATTGGCACCATCAATCCCATAGCTCCTACATCCAACGTGCGAGAAAAGAATTGGTAGTCGGTGGCCGGTACTCGCACCATCGGCACAATATCGGCCGATCGGGTCGTTGCCATCAGAAGACGAATAGTTTCAATCGACCAACCAGTATGTTCCATATCGAAAATAATGAATTCAGCACCGGCTGTGGCTGCTAACCGCCCCAAACCAGAAGTGTTGAACTCAAAGGCCATGGTGCCGATGACAAATTCACCACTTTGTAATTTCTGCTTGACCGTATTATTTCGCATAATTTTCTTCTCCAAATTTTGGTTTGACCTGTCGATTTTGGTCAAGTTTCAATTAGCTAATTAGTTCTACAAGTGAGAAAACTTGATTTCACCAAACTAAGCGAGTTCAATCTTTCTTTGGCTGGCTCAGAAGAGTGAAATAAATTTGATCTCTATATTGTAGGTCAATAACGAAAAAGGAAAAAACTGGTTTGTTCAATTAGAGATTTAATCGTTTTTTGAATTTAGGGTGTTCAAGAGCGTCAGGGTTGACAATATTTTTCGGAATTTCGCCTCTAAAAATATCAATAATACTCTGACATGCACTTTGGCCATTACCCAGAAAGCACTCGTCAGTCCAGCAAATAGCATGAGGTGTCACAATCACGTTCTCCATAGACAGTAATGGATTATTAGGATCAATTGGTTCCTTCTCAAAAACATCTAAACCAGCACCCTGAATTTTACCCTCTTTTAGAACGTTAATTAGAGCTTTTTCATCAACAATTGGCCCGCGAGCAGTGTTGATTAAGTAGGCAGTTTCCTTCATTAAAGACAACCTTTCATCATTAATCAAATGATAAGTTGACTCGGTTAATGCACAACTGATACTGACAAAGTCTGACTGGCTTAATAAAGTTTCCAAATCGACTAACTCAGCGCCCAGAGATTTTGCTCTGTCTTCTGTACTATAGGGATCGGTTGCTAATAAGCGTAAACCAAGTGGTTTTGCTAAGGATATAATTTCCTGACCTATATTACCCAAACCAATTACACCTAGCGTTCTACCTGTTATGCCGGTTCCCATGTAGTTCAGCTTATCATTCCACCGACCATCCCGAATCAGTTTATCTTTGATGCACAATTTGTGGCTAAGTGCCAAAATATAAGTTATAACCGCAATCGCAACCGGTCGACGAACACCATCGGGGGTGATAGTCAAGATTACGCCGTTATCAGTACAAGATCGCACATCAATGTTATCAAAGCCAACACCAAACCGAGCCACAAGAATTAGTTTTTTTGCTTCAACAAGTGTGTTCGCTGTTACCCGTGAACCAAGTACTAGTAAAGCATCGTAACCATTGATACTGTCAGAAGTTAGGATTGGTTCGTCATTGGGCAGAAAATCCCATTTAATGTCTTCAGACCGATCTAGCATATCTAGACCAATGTCCCCAAAGCCAATAGAACCATCAGGTTTTAGGAAATCTCGGGTCAATCCGACGCGAAAGGGTTGATGCATTGATTTGTCCTTTCCTTGATTATTTTATTTACAATAGTTCGGACTAATATGACTAAAACTACAAAGTTAGGATGCCACCTTCGACAAGCATAGGGGCCCCAGTCATATATTTTGATTCGTCTGAAGCCAAGTAAACGGCTGCCCAAGCGATGTCTTCTGGCTCACCAATACCGAGCGGATGCATATCTCGAATTTCAGTCTTTACTGCTTCTGGATCAGGTTGTTGGGCTAAAAATTCAGCAAAAAGCTCTGTATTGATAGTTCCCGGACAGAGACTATTCACCCTAATATTGTCCCTAGCATAACGGACAGCCATACTGCGAGTCAGGTGAACAACGGCGGCCTTAGAGGATGTATAAGCTGGATGCATGGGAAATCCAACATAAGCGGATTCACTTCCCATATTGATAATCGAACCACCGCCGACTTGCCTCATTACCGGAATAACAGCTCGTGATACGAGGTAAATGCTCTTGACATTAACAGCGTATTGACGATCCCAATCTTCGGGGCTAATTTCCTCCAACTCCCCTACTACAGCGATACCAGCGTTGTTAAATAAGATGTGAGGAAGACCAAGATGTGACACTGTCTTTTCAACGGCCTTTTCAATCTCGTGACTTTTGGTAACATCGCAGCGACAGGCGATACTCCGTCCACCATTCGATTGAATCTGCTTAACAACCTCATTTGCTCTCTCAGTATTGACATCCCAAATGGCCACTGAGGCACCTTCTTGAGCAAAGAATTCAGCACTTTTAGCCCCAATTCCGCGAGCTCCACCAGTAATAATAGCCACTTTCTTATTTAAGCGGTTTGCCATTTTTTGTCCTTTAACATGTGTTTAACTTATTTTTAGTTGACCTAAAATTGGTTAAATCTATACTAGCATGTACCGAGATCTAGACACAAGCCCAGACAGATAAAAGCCAACTGAGACAATGAAGTTTGATTGCGCTGTAGAGAAGATATTGGCTATAATGTAGACATGAGATCGGTTGCCATGTTTTTGTTCATACTGCACTGTGTTCCTCCACCGATGGAGGCAAAACTTCTCGAAGGAAAGACTACTGGCAAGATCGGATTTGCTTTTGTGTTGGCGGTTCTGGCAGTTGGCGTTAAGTATTGGCAGAATAGAGATCTTTCTAATTTGCAACGTCAAAGATCGTACTTGTTATCAACCGAGATGAACCCGAAAATTTTGGAGTTCACTTTTGGTTTTGATATTTGGATAGTTGAGTCCTACGGTGAATCTCAAATTCGGCTTAGGAATGGTGTTTGGCAAAACACCGTTCCTAAGCTATGCTATTAGTATTTACCAGACTAACCGCCAAACTAAATAAGAAGGGATAGCCTATGTATACTGCCGGCCTTTTATCAAGTCTCACTCGTGTTAAAAGGGGTGCGAAATCATCAAGAATTTCTTCTTGGGACAAGACCGGTCAGAATAACGATGCTTGGAATATCGATTCTGGTGAAACTCGGATTCTCGCTGAAATCCGGGGCCCCGGTTGTATAAATCATATTTGGATGACACAACCGAGTGGCTATCGATCAGTTCTAATACAGATTTACTGGGATGAGGAGGAACATCCAAGTGTGATCTGTCCTTTGGGCGATTTCTTCGGTTTAGGTAATGAAATTGTCAACTCTTATGACTCCCTGCTATTCTCAGCATCGACCGCACGTAACAATGAATTTAACTTGGGCTGTGCACTGAATAGCTATGTACAGATGCCTTTCAATCGATCAGCTCGTATTGAGTTGGTTAACCAAGGTGATGAAAACCACCGCCAGTATTTTTATATTGATTACGAAACTTACGAGCAACCGTTAGATAATGATGTAGCCTACTTTCATGCTCAATTTGACCGTCAAAATCCGTTCAATGGCTGGGGACATGAAATCGAAGTCAATACACCGGAAGCCAATATTGTCAACATAGGTCGTCAGGCATGGGAGCAAAATTACCTTATTTTGAATGCCGAAGGATATGGTCATTACATAGGTTGTAACTTATCCGTTACTAATTTTCAAGGCACTTGGTGGGGTGAAGGCGACGATATGATCTGGGTTGATGGCTACAAGTGGCCACCAGACTTACACGGTACCGGCTCTGAAGACTATCTTAATCAAGCTTGGGGAATGCAGCCTAACGCCTTTGCACATAATGGCTCTTCTATTTTTGAAAACTACACTGATGGATATCAAACTAGCTACGTTTACCATTTGGAAAATCCAGTTCGGTTTGAGAAAGAAATCCGAGTTACGATCGAACACGGACATGGTAACCACTTGTGTAATGAAATGGCTTCAGTCGCTTATTGGTATCAGTTAGAGCCTCATTTACCTTTCGATATTCTACCGGTTGAACAACGACGTCCAGTACGAAAAGATGAAAATGGGAAGTGGATCATTGAAAAGAAAGCACAGACATCATCTACTGACCTGTCATTGAATGCTGAGATGAAAAAGATGAAACAACAGTGGGCAGATAAGACCTAAATTTGGTTGTTGTTTCTCATAACCTAAATTTTTATATGGACACGACTTTGGAAGAAAAAGACCATTCACAACTAACTCAAAATCAAACGGCAACCGCAACAGATGATAATCGCTCCTCAGAGGTCGAAAATGATATACCCTCTGAAAACTCAGATGCTGAACCAACACTAGATGCAATAGATGATAATCGCCCCTCAGAGGTCGAAAATGATATACCCTCTGAGAGTTCAAAAAATGGAATCTCAGCTCGATTTGGTGTTATTGATCGATTATACGATTTTGTGGCCCACTTTAACAGTGCCGAACGACAAAATTTAGAGAACACTTCAGCTAGCACAAGCGACACTTCGGGTGGTCAAAAAAAACCAGCTATTTTTCAGCACCCAACAAAAGAAGGTGATTCCCGGTTGACATATACTTGTCAATTGCCAACTATCGCAACCAAATCTGATGACAAAAACACCGATCTCCTACCCGAATTACTGATTTTGAATTTCTGGATCGGATTACGAGATGGTATTGATTTCGAAACGGAATCTACCAAACCAGATGGGGTTGGTTTTGCCATCGATGTGGCTGTCTTGGAAGATTCCGAAGTCTTAAGCCAAACTGAACGTAGATTCGAGGGGGTTGCCACGGATTGCCAGTGGCAAGAAAATCAAATTGATCTCACAGACCTATCTGGCAAAACGGTTCAAGTTAGCTTAATCACGCACTGTGGTGGTCGTGCTAACACCAATTATGATTGGGCTCTTTGGGGGGACCCAGGTCTACTTCACCTAAAACCTACTGACAGTCCGAAAGACTTGATAGCAGGTTTGGCAGTTGGTGCATCTGCAGTCTCCGATGATTTGATCCTGAAAACTTTTTTACTGGATCAATTTAAATCTGTTAACAATGCGTTGCCTCTGATCAAAAGGGAACTGGAGATCATCTCGGATACCATGATTCAAGAGATGGTTATTTATTCTGAACAGCCAAAAATAGTCATCAAACAGGTTTCGACCCAAGAAGCATTAGTTTCTGCGAAGCGGGATTTCTACTATCAATGTACGGTTGAGAATCAGGGACGTGTTCCTCTTCGGCCAGAAAACAGAGCCAGCGTTGCGATCAGCAAACTGAAGTTCAGGCGTGGAAAGGGAACGCAGGGATTCAAAAATCTAGCACCAGGTCAAGAACACACACTAACTTGGAACATTCGGGGATTCGGCCGACCGACTCAGCCCAACGTTGAGTTTTCTCTTCGCTACCGAACAACGGAAAAGTCACACCGCAACTTAGTTAGTGCAAAAGTTCAAGTACAGGAAGCTATACCACGTCTGACACAACAGGCAGGATCTGAACTTCGAACCTATCAGATCGATCAACATGTAATTACCGAAAATCCAAATTTGCGGGCAGTGTTTGTTCGTGGAAATTCTGGGTTTGAATATGTTGTTTTCTATGTAGCGAAAAACGGAAATTACTGTCAGGTCGCCGTTAGTCGGTCAATTTCTGAAGTTCGATATTTGTCAGCTCAGAGCAAGCAAACTGAAACACTAAATATTAGGCCTCAACACTTCTCTCTTGCTGGTAATAGTAGTGGAGATTCGACGGTTATTTTATCTGACGAAGTTGAAGATGCTGAAGGCGGAAAATGGTTTTTTGAGGCTAAATTTACTTTGTCGGCTGAAGGCAATCGAATTAAAACTGCTTACCGGTTGAATTGTGACAAATCACGACAATTGCTCCATTTTCAAGGGCCGATATTACATGTTGGCGAAAAAAGCTTCGGTTCTGCAAAGTCCTTTGCTCTTTTTCCGGGTCTAGAATTTTTAGAAGAGGATGAAGTTTCATCCAGTACTAGAGACTGTGCCCCTCCCATCCACAATCGACTGGCTCCGCATCCTTATAAAATTACCATCCCTTTAATGGCAATTGAACACAAGAATACGTTAGTGGGTCTCATCTGGAATGGTCTCCAAAGGTGGGACCACCATCATCAGCACCCAGCCGCTCTATTCTCCTCACCTAATCGTTATCAAAAGCAGAATAATCACCTAATGGGATTATTTGTTCCGACCTCGGTTAAATGGGTGCCGGAAAACACTCTAGATGCAGACGAACCTTATTCGTTGGCAGCCAGAGACCGACTTTCCATAAGAGCTGATATTGTGCTCGATAGCCAAGCTAATTTGCTTGATATCATTGACCACTGGATCGATGCTTTTGGTTTTCCTAGAATCCAAAATCCACCACGAGAGGATTTGGACGAGTTGGCTCTATCTCGACATGCACTATTGGAAACGGTTTGGGACGCAGAAAACAGTCAATCTCAGCACTGTGTCGGCTCGCCCTCAGTTCATGCTCCAGGATTTGCCACTCTACTGTGGTATGACTATTTAGTGACACAAGATCCGCTGGCCAAAGAACGAGCTTTGGAGATTTTCCAAAACACTATGAAAGTGCATGGTGAAGAGAATTTGATTGCTGAATCAGGTTGCCATATTCTGAAGTGGGAATTACCCTTTTATCAAGGTCGATTACTACCATCGATCGATCAACTTCACCGTCAGATTCAAGATCTAATGTCGAAGCAATCTGATGATGGTGGATGGGGGTTTCAACCGATTTCTGAAAAGGCACGAACACTCGGTCAAACTGGGGAAAGTGTACTAGGTACGGAGGCTATCAACGCATATAAACTGCTAAAGTACGCTCGCATTACCAATGATCAATCAGCCTTGGCTGCCGGTCTAAACGCACTGGCTTTTATGGAACAGTTTAACGTACCTAGAGGGGCACAAGGTTGGGAATGCTCGATATATCAACCCGACATTTTAGCAGCGGCTTATGCGGTTGGCGCAGGTGTGGAAGCCTATCTAATTACGCAGGAGGAAGCATTTTTAGAACAGGCGAGCTATTGGGCTAAAAGTGGTTTACCTTTCCTTTATTTTTGGTACTTACCTGACCGACCAGCCATGCAGTTTGCATCGATCCCCGTTTTTGGTACTACTTTTCATACTCGGGCTTGGTTTGGTGTGCCGGTACAGTGGTGTGGTCTGGTTTATGCTTATTTCTTACAACATTTATCAATTCACACTGACCCGTTTTGGCAACAGGTTGCTGAAGGGATTTTGGTTAGTGCAATGAGACAGCAATGGACAGAAGGCGAACTGAAAGGTACTTATCCAGATTTCCTTGATAACTATTGCTCAGTCAAGCGCGGGCCACATCTAAATCCAGAAAATATTTTGGTTAATATGTTCGCCTTGCGGAATTTAGACCCCGATATTTCGACAGGTGTTGTTCATTATCATAATCAGCGTGTGCACGTCAGTAGCGGGGCTAGAGTAGAAGATATCACCACTAGCAGAATTGGTATAGATTTCCGTTTACGCTACGTTCAATTTGAAACCAGCTATACGATAGTCGCAGGCTTAAAAGCTTGCCCAGAATATTTACAGGTCGCCGGTGGGGAAACAATTCCAACTGTTGACGACTTGGATAGCCTTGAAAACACACAATCAGGCTGGTTGTATCGACCAACGGATGATCTAATGTTCATTCGATATTATCATCCGACGGGTTTAGCCGATCTTCAGGTAGTAATGACATCGTCTCCTTCTTCGGATCTATCTCATAGTCCAATCAAGATGGACGAGAAATCAGAAGAAGAATAGGTTGAGAGATCAGTCGATCAGTCGATCGAATTTCATCTGACGGATGGTTTTTTCTAGGGCTTGGGCAGTTAGTTCGATATCATCTTGAGTGTGAACGGCTGTTGTCATACCTCCGCTGGGCATTATGTCTACACCGTTTAATCGAAGGCCGGCCCGCAGGTTAGTGAGCAGGTCAGGTGGACTGGCCCCTTTCAACTGACGGTAGTCCAATTCATACGGATTAAAATTCAATGCTGTCTCTTGCTGGCCATGCCCAAGTAGAAACCGGATGGCCGAAAATTCCCCGTAAAAAGCCCAATCTAAACCATGATTATCAATGACTATGTTTAGCGCTTGACG
>CAYVHK010000151.1:0-2039 GCA_964451145.1 uncultured bacterium
TAGATCCAATCCCTTGCGAAAAAAATCTGGTTGCGTATCTTCTAAAATGTCGTCTATATCCAAATCTAAATCTAAATCCAAAATAGTCTCCCATGTTGGTTAATATTTGTTAGTTGCTAAAAAACTCAGTGCTCATTACACCAGTTGAGAAGATGAGGAACTGGAGCTTTTTCAACGCTTCTAATGTTGCAGCTAACCTTTTCATAACAAAAATCCTTAGTCCAGTAAAAAATTCGATAACGGACAATCATGATTTCTAACTAACCCAGCATTAATATGCAAATTTTTGCACCTCCCCCCGATACATCCTAACACGAAATTATTACCACAGCAAACCACTACGCACACCTGAAAAAAGTAATGATTCCATAAATACTTGACGATTTAGTCTATTATTTACTAAATTCTACGACTCAGACAGGTTAGTTTTCAGCCACTTCTCGGCTTGTTCTATAGACCAACCTTTACGTTGAGCGTAGTCTGCTACTTGGTCGGAAGCAATTCGACCTACCCCAAAATAATAAGCTTGTGGATGAGAAAAATACCAACCGCTGACGGAGGCCGCTGGGGTCATCGCATAATTTTCTGTCAGTTCTATACCAGTTGAGGACTCAACCTGCAAGAGATCAAACAAAATTCGTTTCTCTGTATGATCAGGACAGGCTGGATAACCAGGTGCGGGCCGAATACCTGCATAGTTTTCAGCAATTAGATCATCATTGGTCCATGATTCAGCTGATACATAAGCCCAAAACTCAGTTCTAATCCGTTGATGTATTTGTTCAGCCAGAGCCTCGGTCAGTCGATCAGCTAGGGCCTTGATCATGATACTTTGATAGTCATCTTTGTTTTCTTCAAATTGGTAAGCCAAACTGTCAGCACCGATACCCGCAGTGACTGCGAATCCGCCCAAATAGTCTTTGATACCGCTATCTTTGGGAGCTACGAAATCGGCCAGACAAAGATTAGATCGAACTGATGGTTTATTCATCTGCTGACGAAGATGGTGGCTGGTAATGATCGTCGAGCCATCCGGATAAATCTCAATATCATCGCCTACTGAATTAGCTGGGAATATGCCAATTACAGCTCGTGCCGTAATTAGTTGATTAGCAATTACTTTCTCCAAAAGAAGCTTAGCATCAGCCCAAAGTTTTTTGGCTGACGGGCCGACGACAGGATCTTCCAAGAGAGCTGGAAAATTGCCAATTAACTCCCAACTCTTAAAAAAGGGTGTCCAATCAATATAGTCGACCAAAAGCTCCAAATTATAGTCATTAAAAGTCTGTATGCCAATTTTTTTGGGAATTGGAGGCCTATATGCTTGCCAGTCATCAGAAAATCGATTATTTCTGGCTACATTGATGGGAATTAACCGTTGGCCTGTCCGTCTGCGTTGGTGTTTTTTCCGTAGGTTAGTATACTCCTCTTTGATCTGAGAGGTGAAAGTAGATTTGTTCTCTGGGTTAAGTAATTGACTAACCACACCAACACTACGAGACGCGTCTAAGACATGAATAATCGGCTGACTGTAACAAGGATCAATTTTAACTGCTGTGTGAGTCTTGGAGGTAGTGGCGCCACCGATCAGTAATGGAATTTTCAAATCCTCCCGCTCCATTTCCTGGGCTACGTGTACCATTTCACCCAGCGAGGGTGTAATGAGTCCACTTAATCCAATCAAATCAACCTGTTCTCGACGAGCTGTCTGTACAATTTCGTTAGCTGATACCATTACCCCTAAATCAATAATCTGATAGTTATTACAACCCAAAATAACGCCGACGATATTCTTGCCTATGTCATGAACATCACCCTTGACTGTGGCCAACAAAATCTTGCCTTTGGCTAAAGTATTTTCATCTTTGCTTGCTTCAATAAAAGGGGTTAAATAAGCAACAGATTTTTTCATTACCACGGCACTTTTAATGACCTGAGGTAGGAACATTTTACCATCTCCAAACAGTTGTCCTACCGCATTCATTCCATCCATCAGTGGTCCTTCGATAACCTTAATTGGTCGATCATACTGTTTGCGA
>CAYVHK010000151.1:2049-11066 GCA_964451145.1 uncultured bacterium
GGAGCGAAACGAACAACTTGGGCGGCAGAAAAATCTCCTTACTTTAGCATCTACAACATTCTGGGCAATCGCGAGCTTCCTGAATATTACAGTGCTTTCATTGACAGGAACTAGAGGAGCAATGATCGGACTAGGTTCTTCACTCATATTTGCGTCTATCGTTTATAGTTTTAGCGGTAAAAACTTACTAGTAAAAAAAGGCTCTTTATTCCTAATAGCCCTAGCTATGTTGATGGTGATAGCGTTATTCTCTTACCGAGACTCAGAGTTTGTAAAATCTAATATACCTTCTACCAAAGAGTATTTGAGCCGTTCATCGGCCGTTTTCTTTCGCCAAGCTAAATCTTTCTGCTTCTTCCGCTTTTTACCCTTTACACTTTCAGCTAGTTCTACCAACCGATCTGTTGCCTCTGGATGGCGATTGAATAGAACATCTTCGACCGCCACTTTTAGTGTTTCAGAAATTTCATCGTAAATTTGCAACTGCCCGGCATTAACGATGCCAAGATCCATACCTGATTGGATTGCATGATAAAGAAAAACTGAATGCATAGCCTCTCTGACATCATTATTACCTCGAAAAGAAAAAGAAATATTACTTACTCCACCACTAACTAAGGCATGAGGTAGCTTTTGTTTAATCTGACGACAAGCCGAAATAAAGGCTATGGCATATTCATTATGTTCTTCAATACCAGTCGCAACTGTCAAAATATTAGGATCAAAAATAATATCTTGGGGTGGAAAGCCAACTTGTTGGGTCAGTATTTTATAAGCGCGTTGGCAAATTTCAACTTTTCTATCAGCGGTAACAGCTTGTCCTTCCTCATCAAAAGCCATAACTACCACAGCTGCTCCATATCGGCGAATTAGTTTGGCTTTGTCTATGAAATCGGCTGTGCCCTCTTTCAAGCTGATAGAGTTGACAATTCCTTTGCCCTGAACACACTTTAATCCAGCTTCGATCACTTCCCAATCAGAGGAGTCAATCATCACTGGTACTCGGCTTATTTGAGGATCAGCAGCCATCAACAATAGAAATTCGGTCATGATCGATTTAGAATCGAGTAAGCCTTCGTCCATGTTGACATCAATAATTTGCGCCCCGCTTTCAACCTGATCCCGAGCTACTTGGAGAGCGGTTTCGTAGTTTTCCTCCTTGATCAAACGGGCAAATTTAGCTGAACCGGTCACATTGGTTCTTTCACCAATGTTGATGAAATTGGTACCTGATCGAACAACTAAGGGTTCTAATCCACTAAAACTGGGTAAGTTTTTATCAAGTGGAACTGGTCTAGGCGGTAAATCAGCTACCGTTTTCGTAATGGCCTGAATATGTTGCGGCGTCGTACCACAACATCCCCCTACAATATTCAGCAAGCGGCTTTGTCCAAATTCATTAAGGATAGAAGCGGTCAATTCAGGTGTCTCGTCATACTCACCAAACTCATTGGGCAGTCCAGCGTTAGGATAACAGCTAATCGGTACAGATGCTGATTTGGCCAATTCCTGCAGATAAGGCCGAAGTTGTATTGCACCAAAGGAACAATTCAAGCCTATACTGAACAAATCGACATGCTGAACAGAGTGCCAAAATGCCTCCATCGTTTGACCTGAAAGGTTGCGTCCACTAGCATCAACTACCGTTCCGGAAACCATGATAGGTACGGGCCGATTGGCCGATTTTACGATTTGACTCAGTGAAAATAGAGCTGCCTTGCAATTTAAAGTATCGAAGACCGTTTCTACTAAGAGTAGATCTACACCACCGGCTATCAAGGCTTGTGCTTGTTGTCCATAAGCTTCGGCCAATTCATCGAACGAAGTATTACGATAGCTAGGACGTAAAACATCGGGTGAGATCGAGCAGGTACGGTTAGTTGGACCGATCGCACCGGCTACAAAACGAGGTTGGCCTGGATTAATAGCAGTAATTTCGTCCGCTACCTGCCGAGCTAACTGAGCTGAGTTAAAGTTTAGCTCGTAAACCAAACCTTCTAGTCGGTAATCAGCTTGTGATATGGTGGTACTGTTGAAAGTATTAGTTCCAATAATGTCAGCACCAGCTAGTAAATAGGATCGATGAATATCCGATATCACCTTTGGTCGTGTCAATGACAATAGATCGTTATTACCTTTTAAATCGATCGGATGTCGAGTGAACTGATCACCTCGAAAATCAGACTCTTGCAACTGATAAGTCTGAATCATAGTACCCATCGCTCCATCCAGCACCAAAATACGATCGGCTAACAATGCTGATAATTGTCTTTGAACGTCGGTGTGGTTGGACTTAGGTTGGCTAACGGTATTGGTTTGGAGTGAAGACATGTTGATGAAGTTAATTGGTGATCGGCTCTATATTATTTTTGAATCAAGTTAATCAAATGGTAACTATGATACCATCTTTGGCCAAAGAAGTAGACTACTAACGGTGAAAGAAATGAAAACAGAAAAGCCAAGAATAGACCTATTCGTTAAGGTCGAGTTGAGGTGGAGTTTTTGCGCCGGCTAAACGGTAGGAGCGAGCAATCCTTTTCTGATGCTGAGTTTGACCGACTTTGTTTCGAGCTTGTGTGTGTTTATCACGAATTTGCAGGTGAATTCGAGCATCTAACTTCATCATTTGATAAATGATCTGTTCAATTTGGTCGAGGATAGATTTGAGTGTTGGCAATTGTCGACAGGCTTGGCGAATACGCTCATCATCAGTCGGCAAAGTGCCAATCTCATTGTCTAACCGGCGGATGCGATGAAAAATAATATCTCGTCGCTTAAGCAGTTTTAACACCAGCTCTTCATCATCCGCATTTAAACTGTCCCGTAAATGATGGGTAATGGATAAACATGACTGATAGAACTCGAGTTTATTGTTGAACTGTTTCAGTAAAATTGAGTGCGAGTGGTCAGCCTCCTGATGAATCACGCCTTAATGGTTCCTATTTGAGACCGCAGATTCGTCGATTGCCCAGCTTGCGAATTCGGTTGATTGGCCCGATTCTCCTGTACAGCCTGTCCCCAGGCTTGTCTTAAACCAGTAGCATGCTCAATCACATCATCTAATGGTTCTGATTTTTTTTCTGTTACTGATTGGCTAATCTGCCACAAGAAGTAATCATAGAGACTTTGCAGGCTTTCTGTGATCTCTTTATTAGCATTTTCATCTAGGGCACCGACCAACTCCAAAATAATCTCTCTTGCTTTGAAAATCTGGTCTGAGAATTCTTGTCGATCCGTGTTGTCCCCTTCAAGTTGTAATTTGGCCTTTTTTAAGGCCACAATCAAAGCATCGTACAGCATCAGCAGAAGGTTGCCCTTATCTGCAGACTTTACCTGCATTTGTTGATATTTCCCGTAAGCCAGTTGTCGTCTCATTTGTGTACTCGTTTTATCTCATTTTATTATTTTATGATTTTATTTAAAGACTAGATTTCAGTGAATAATATAACATTATCATTTGACCTAGTCGTCTTTTTTACCACTTAGGCTAGCCAACTGGCTCTCAAGAAAGGCGGTTTGGGCCTGAATCTCAGCCATAGCCTTTTCCATTGCCAAAAACTGGGTTTTATAACGATCTTCAACTTGAATCAGTCGTCTTTCGATCTTATCCACTTGATCTTGTGTTCGATCATATTGGGACTCAAAACCGTCTAAGCGTCGTTTAATTTGTCCGTCAATACTATCAACGAAGCTGTCTAACAGTCGGTTAAGTCGTTCGGCAATACCTTGAGTCAAAGTTACCGTGCCACGAGCAGTATTGTTTGCCACATCGGTATCAGTCAGCTTGACCTTCAAGCGGAGTCCCTCTGTGTCTCCTGCATCAGCAGCACCAGTCAGATATTGACCGCTACCGTCTGCCGGTTGACCGTTGATAGTACCTTCTACATCGTGGCCACCACTTTCTTGATGTGTGCCTATATCGGTGTAGTCGTTGGCGCTGGCTGTCACACCGAATCCATAACTGGATCCATATTCGTCGTGTTCCAGCTGCAACTTACCATCGACACTACTAGCAGTTACCCCAATCCGATTTCGTCCCAATACGGTGGAACCAAAGGCACCAATATCTACATCCCCAGAGATGCTGAGGGACAAATTGCTGTTACCAGATAAATTATCTGTAATCACAATTTTACCATTTGAATCCACTATAGCCGTAATTTCGCCGTTAAATTCACTCTCTAAAGTATTCAAAAAATCCTGAACCGTCGAACTATCAGCAATTGTATAGTTTGTCTGACTAACACTAGCACCATAGTGACGAGTACCTGAAAATGTAATCGTATTGCCAACACTGTAACCCAAATCAGTAAATTTACTATTGACGGTAGCCGTCGTTCCGTTCGTACCTATTTTCTGGCTGGCAGTCCTAATCTCGGCTACACTGGTCGATAATTCTGTGTTGATCTTCTGAATTACTTCTTCCAAAGAATCTCCAGCAGTCAAGTTAACTGTAGCTTCGGCATCACTAGAAAAGTCAGTTATTGTCAAAGTGTCATCAGCAGTTAGCCCAGAACTGCTAAACGTTGAGTTAGCAATTAAAATTACCTTGGTCGCAGCCTGCGTAATATCGATCGTATACGTGCCTGATTGGGTGTTTTGATTAAAGCCAACATACTCAATAGCCTCGTCAGTGGTTATTCCTTCTCCCCTTAGTAGCTGTTCAACATTAATTAAGTTGCCGTCGATGGCTGATTGAAGGGCGCTATCATCGAGTGAAATAACCCCCACCCGGTCAGTTGAAATACCGAGACTAAGAAGATTTTTGTGATCTCCGGTCAAGCCATTTAGTGTAGTGCTGATCAATCGTTGAATTTGGGTTTGTACCGATCTGACTGTAGAATCACCGAAGAGTAAACCGGAGACCCCAGTATTGGCATCAAAAGCAAATTGCTCTTTGACAAAACCGACAATTCCATTGTAAGTCTCAACAAATTCGGTCATACCGCTCTTAATCTGGCTAGTATCTTTTTCTACTCGTAAAGTAATGGGTGGATCACCTGTTTCTGCATTGGTATTAAGCAAATCTAAAGTTACGCCCTGAATTACGTTAGAGATAGTATTGGTATCGTGAGTAACATTGATGTTATTAATTTTTAAGTGAGCATCTTGCCCTGATTGTAAGATTCGATCCTGCCCCTTAGTGGTAACTGAAAAATCCCCAAACAAGTTAGTATCGCTAGAACCAAAATTACTCTCGTCCACATCAATCGTCAGTAGACTTTCACCAGCTGTGTTATCGGTAATGACCACTTGCCCGTCTTCAATCAATAGGCTAATGTTACCGGTACCAAACACGGTTTGGACTTGGTCTAAAAAAGCTTGAACTGTATCTCCGTTTTGATAGGTATAGGCACCACTCACTGATTGACCGTCTTGATTGGTGCCACTAATACTGATCGTCTTTCCAGCCGTGATTCCACCGTCAATGTCGCTAAAAAGCGTACTGGCTGTTATGTTAGTGCTATCGGTCGTCTGAACTGTTTGAGCTGCGGTTAATTGCTGGGCAATGCTAGATTGTGCCCCATTAGCATCGGTAAACCCAAGTTGCTGCAGCAGGCTGCCATCCAAACTATCAGATAGGTTTATCCCACCTTGACCTGTTTGGTTAGCGGCTAGGATTAAGCGATGATCTTCTGATGATACTGAGATGATTGAAGCGGTAACTTGAGCGTTAGCGCTATTGATCTTGTTGCGGACGTCAGCTAGTGAGTCGCTGGTAGCAATGGTAATCGACTGCTCATTGATGAGCAAATTACCAGAAAAATTTAAGGTGTTTGTTTTGTTACTAAAAATACCTGAAGAAAATTGTTCAGTTTCCGCCCGCTGTATTACCTCTATACTATAACTGCCTTCAGCCGCTTGACTAGAAATAGAGTGGTTCAAGATTTTATTTTCACTGACTGAGGCTTGAAACTGCCGGTAGGTGCCTTTAGTATTCAGTGTTTTAACACTACCTTGAAAGGTCTTCACAATGCCGTTAAGTTGCTCGAAAGCGCCCTGTTTTTGCAGGATTTGCGTCTGCTTCCTTTCTAGTAACTGAACTGGACGACGCTCAACCTCCATCAGCTTTTCCAGCATACCAGCTGTGTCCATTCCTGAACTCAAACCTGAAAAAGTGATTTCTGACATCTCTAGTTCTCCTCAGTATAAGTCCAACGTTGATTGTACAAACCGCACTGGACAACCGTGATTAATTTTAACACTGGCATCATGCCTTGTCAATAAGACACAATCGCCCCTAACTGACACTGGATCTTTTAGCCTCGCTGGTCCAAAAACAGACCAATCATCTGACTGATATTTTCGTTGATTTCAAGAAAACGTTCTGACGGGATTTGACGAATCAAATTACCTTCTTTATCCTCTACTCGAACGTAGATCTTTCCTGTGTCTTGCCGAATTTCAAAGTTGTAAACTTCAGTGGCTAACGGACTGTTCTCTTCCACTTTCTTTAATACTGCCTTTAAGGCTTCCATTTGAGAGACTGGATCAGTAGCCGAAATTTCGGCTGTAGCGGCGGCCTTAGCATCTGATGGAGTCGTACTAGCCCCTTGGGCCGACTTCTCAGGAAAAGGTAGTTGCTTTCGACGCGCTAATTGATCATAGTTGTTTTTAAGATCAAATGATTTCCGCATCGTTCAGACCTCCTTTGTTATCAATAAGGTCTTTATCATCTATTAAACCAAGATCGGTTGCTAAAATAAACAGCCGATTGCTCACTATCGTTTCATTTTTGTGTCTTGGCATTAGTTTTCCCAACTTTAAATGAGTGCTATTATTAGCTATTTTTCTAAACCGAATTTCTTGTCCGATTGTTCTATCAATTGACTGGTTGGAGTAGGGAGATACTGGGACACCACTCCCAGCATCTCCCCTTTGGGTTCCAACTTTTCGGATTAACCTTTAGAAATCAGTATATAAAAGTAGTAATGAAGACACATAATGCGACTTAGAGCGTTAAATCCAATCGGTGTAGGTGAAAAAATAAAGTCGTAAATTAGATAGGAGAAGTAAACTGCACACCGTCCACAAAATGCCTCTCCAGTATTCCAAATTTTTCTGTCGCTGTCGAATCACAATCGAGTTAACGGATCAACTGTAGTACATTGGCGGATATGCCATTGGCTTGCGCCAGCATCGCTGCTCCCGACTGTGTCAAAATCTGATTTCGTGCTAAATCAGCAGCTTCAGCCGCAAAATCGGCATCTCGTATGGTGGACATACTATTAGCATTGTTCTGGACACCACTCATCAAATTGGAAGCCGTAAATTCTAATCTATTCTGTTTAGCTCCTACCTCACTTCTGGCCGTACTGACAGCATCAATCATTAAGTCTAAGCTATCAATAGTCCCTTGAGACTTGGCAACTGTGTCTAAATCAAGTTTATCAGCAGCTAGATCTACGCTACCAGAGCCAGCAAAACTGACAGTTCCAGCTCCGCCAAAATCAGTATTAGCTGTAGCTATCTTGAAATTTCCTAGTGAAATATCCAAGTTGGTAACACCAGCAGTCGAACTATGATCAGCAGCAACTTGAATCTTCTTACTGCTAAAATTGCCGTCGAGCAAAGCCATATCATCATACTTGGTTGCCTCAGCCACCCGAGAGATTTCTAATTCTAATTCGCTAAACTCCAGGTTTAAGCTATCTCGGTCAATATCACTAACCGTATCTGAAGCTCCTTGAACAGCTAATTCACGCATTCGCCCCAGAATATTGCTAATTTCTGACATCCCACCCTCAGCAGTTTGAAGCAGGTTATTGGCTTGAAGTACATTTCGATGAGCTTGCCGCATGCCTCGAATTTGATTATCCATCCGTTCTGAAATAGCCAATCCAGCTGCATCATCAGCGGCTTTATTGATTCGTAGCCCTGAGGATAAACGCTCGATGTTTTTCTCCATTCCAGCCTGTGAGGCCGAGTAAGAACGATAAGTATCTAATGCAGCCGTATTGGTGTTAATTCTAAATCCTTGTTGAAATGACATGTTAATCCTCCATTGTGAGATTTTACGATAATCTCAAGGTTTAGTCATCAGTACCCTTATTAATATCTCTGACTATTTGAAGAGTTAGTTCTTGACGATTCAAATTATTATTGAATCAAGGCTAGTACGTTTTGTGATAGACCGTTGGCTTGGGCCAACATCGAGGTACCTGACTGAACCAGAATTTGGTTCTTAGCTAAGTCGGCTGCTTCAGCTGCAAAGTCGGCGTCGCGAATGGTCGACATACTGGCCGAAGCGTTTTGGACACTGTTCATCAAGTTAGAAGAAACGAACTCCAACCGATTCTGCTTAGCACCTATTTCACTACGGGCATTGTTAACCGCACCAATCATAGAATCCAAATTAGTGATCGATGTTTGTGATTTTGCCAAATCAGATAAATCTAAAAAATCGGCAGCATTAGCAGCAACGGCTCCACCAACAGTGGTAGCAGCCGCCGTATTGACACTGCTTGTAGCACCAAATGTAGCGCTACTGACCTGAAAATCGCCGAATTCAATCGTCAATTTATTGCTGTCAATGTTATCGGCACCTACTTGAAGCGTTAAGGCCGCATTGGTAGTAGCGTCGCTGCCATCGTGATCCCCATTTAACAGCTGATTACCGTTGTATTCGGTTGATACAGCAATGCGAGTAATTTCTTCCTTTAATTGACCAAACTCCAAACCTAGACTGGATCGGTCGGTCGCATTTACCGTGTCAGAAGCGGATTGAACAGCCAGCTCCCTCATTCGGCCCAAGATACTGCTAATCTCATTCAAGCCACCTTCGGCCGTCTGCAACATGTTGTTGCCTTGTTGTACATTACGGT
The DNA here is from genome assembly GCA_964451145.1 of uncultured bacterium. Classification (GTDB taxonomy): domain Bacteria; phylum Poribacteria; class WGA-4E; order WGA-4E; family UBA9662; genus TMED15. Next base: position 10,875 of record CAYVHK010000151.1, read on the forward strand.
TAGCTTGTTGCAAGCCCCGCACTTGATTATTCATCCGGTTGCCGATGGCCAAGCCGGCTGAGTCATCGGCCGCTCGGTTAATTCGCATTCCCGAGGACAATCGTTCGATGTTTCTTTCTAGTCCTGCTTGAGCCTTGCCGTAAGAACGATAAGTGTTCAATGCGGCGGTATTGGTGTTAACCCGAAATCCTT
>CAYVHK010000152.1:0-7380 GCA_964451145.1 uncultured bacterium
GCTGATTGTACAGATCATCTAAGACCATTGTTAACGACTCCCGATGAGCTTCAGTCATCTCCGCTTTGGTGAAGGATTCGGGTGCATTCTTATATTGACCCACTCGAACTACTTCCATCTCAATTCCTAGTTGTTCTAAAAGATCGCGATAAAAGGAAACCTCAAAACGAATCCCAATTAGGTTAATCAGACTAGAAGGATGGATTAAAATTTCGTTGCATGCACTAGCTAGCAAATAATCGCCAGTTGAGCATTGGCCTTCCAGATAAGCGTATATTTTCTTTCCCTGTTGACGGAAATTGGCAATTTTCTGACGCATTTCTTGTACTCTAGCAAATCCAAGATTTGTGCGTTCAAGACGGATTATAGCTCCCTGAATCCGTGGGTCTTGGCTAGAAAATTCCAACATTTCCCCAATGTTGCTAGCTTTTAGATCTAGATAAAAGCTACGGCGAATAGGCTTAGTTTTGAGCGCATGGGTGAAATTGATAAAGCCAATATTGCCGTAACTAAGCCGATCAGCGTTTGAAACTGGACGATAACCTCCCAAGCCAAACTGTGCCAAATTGAGCTGAAACTGGATTTCGTAGTTGTTGTATGTTCGACGAGCTTTGAGAATTAGTGTGTCAATGGGACGAAGTTCTAGCCCTAAAAATAGATGATCTACTAAGCTTCGATCATCTCTAAAGGTGTTTTGAACACCACGCCAGTCACAAGACAATGTCATGCGTGAAGTGCCAGGACGAATGGCAATTCCTAAGTCTAAGGATCGACCATAATCAATTGGCGGGCCAAAACTAAATTGGTTTTTTCGGATAAAATAAGGAGCTCCAAGACGACGGTTAAGGTCGCGTAACACGATACCAGCCGACAATACTTTTCGGCGATAGAGCATACCAATAGACCAAGTTCGGTCATGGCTTTTACCATCAGTTTTACTCCAGCTATAACTCGTTCCGACTGAGATACCGTTGCGAATTGACGAGCCGCTGGCAATAGTTAATCGATGTCCTTTGCTTAGTGTTTCTACAGATAGACCTAAATTGTGTAAACCCAGAAAATAGGCATTCTGACGACGTGGATTCGGCTGGTTGCCTATAGGTCTTAGATAGTAAAAATCAACCGTGCGATTGTGTTCCAAGCCAGCTGGATTGAAAAAAGAGGCTAAAGCATTATCACTAATCGCTACCGAGGTTTCGGGCAAAGCAAACCCGAATTGTGTTTTCCCTACTGCTGACAGACACAACATCAGACTTAAAAAAACAGTTAGATAAAGTCTCTTTCCATAATAAAAATAGGTTTGGTTGGAATAGGTCTGTAGTTCGTTTATCTTACTTTTCATCTTTAATTTGAAGCTATCTTATCACTTACTATACTCAATTACCAAATTTCTATTTTGGTGTTTGTTAGTAGACATAAGAGAGAAAAATCCTAACCATGGTTTCATCATTCTATTTCAAAAAAAAATTGGAATAGCGGTCTCACTTAAATCATAAACAAAATTTGGTTTAATATGTCAGCTAACCTATTTTCTACATGCTAAGTGATATGTTGGCTTTGTATTTCAGATTTTCTTTCTAGCCTTCACCATGTGGTTTATCATTAATCCTGATCGGCTAAACTATATTGTCTATTATTTTTTGAGCATATAATTAAGCTTCTTTTAGAATTTATATAGCGAAATACATCGTGCCACATGATGCCACGATAATGAGGGATCGGACTGAACTAAAAGTAAATTTTTTGTTCAAGAGCATTGTGCATCCGATTTGTCTGGTTGACCGTATCCTCCTCCCCCTGGTGTTTCGATTTGAAAAAGATCTCCTTTTTGGGCTACTAAGCTAAACTTACTACTCAAGCTAATTTGTTGATTTGAACGAATCATAGTGTTTTTGCCACTTTCACCTGCTGAACCACCCCGTAAACCGTATGGTAGACTCTCTCGTCTTTCTGACAACATTGTTACTTCAGCTGTTGTTAGCAAGCGAAAGGAACGAACAATCCCATCTCCACCACGTGTTTTGCCGTTGCCACCACTTTGGCGACGGATGGTATACCGTTCGATCTGCAAAGGGTATGTCGTTTCTATGGCCTCAATTGGTGTATTTAAAGTATTAGTCATGTGTGTTTGGATGGCCGAAATACCATTGCTATTTGGTCTCGCTCCCATACCACCCCCAATTGTTTCATAGTAAGCAAAATCTTTTTCATCGCTTAGTCCACCAATCGTCAAGTTGTTCATTGTTCCTGAGCTAGCTGCCGGAATTGACTTTGGGCAAGCCTGGGATAGAGCCTTGAGTACTACGTCGACTATTCTTTGCGATGTCTCCACATTGCCACCGGCAACAGCTGCTGGGAATTGGGCATTAACTACACTATTCAGCGGAGCAATCACTCGAATCGGTCTTAAGCAGCCCGAATTAGTGGGGATTTCTGCTGGTACCAAGGATCGAAAAACATAAAAAACAGCTGATAAAGCTATAGAATAAACCGCATTGACACTACCCTCTACCTGTGTGCAACTGCCAGAAAAATCAACTGTTGCTGAATCATCAGTAATGGTTATGACAACCTGAATAGGTATCGGCTGATCGGAGATGCCGTCATTATCCAAAAAGTCAGTAGCTGCGTAATGTCCGTTTGGAATTTCCATTAGCCTCTTCCTCATGACACGCTCACTATAATCTTGCAACTCACCTATGTACTGAGTAACAGTTGTTAGCCCATACTTAACCGCCATCTCCATCAGTCTTTGTCTTCCGATATAGTTGGCTGCTATCTGCGCTTCTAAATCGCCTTTTCTTTCCACTGGCGTCCTGACATAGGCTAATACCATAGCCAACAAATCGGCATTCATTTCACCACATTCAATCAATTTTACCGGTGGGATACGAATACCTTCTTGCACAATATGACGAGAAATCGGCATTGATCCGGGTGTCATACCACCTACGTCAGAGTGATGTGCTCGATTAGCAACAAAAAACGCCAAACTATCATTGATGTATACGGGTGAAACCAATGTGAAATCAGGGAGATGTGTACCACCCGAGTAGGGATCATTGAGCAAAACAGAATCCCCTTCAGACATTTCAACGTGTTCAATAGCACTTTGAACGGAAAGAGGCATCGCTCCCAAGTGAACAGGAATGTGAGCCGCTTGAGCTACCATGTTACCACTTCCATCGAAAACAGCACATGAAAAATCTCGGCGTTCTTTGATATTTGCCGAAAATGCTGATCGGCAGAGAGTTCCGCCCATTTCCTCGGCGATAGACGATAGAAAATTTCGGTATAGTTCTAAACGAATGGAATCAAAATCGGAAGACAAGGTGTTTTTTAATTTTGACCTGAGATGAGGTGGCAATAAATTGTGGAAGAAGCTCAATATTAAGACGATGACTAACCTGACGATTTCGGTTAAATACTTTGGCCAAAATCCGAGCATCAATGGCACTAACAACATGGTTAAAGATTATTAAGCCTAAGATTGTTCGAGCTTTCTCATAAGTAGTGTTGGAGTCTTGACGTGCTTGTAAGGCCACCGTCCTCTGAGGTGAATCAGCTTGATCTTTTCGGTCTGTTTTTTTAAATTCTTTTCGATCTTTCCAATACCATTTCCCGATTCGGGGGTGTGAAGGTTCTCCACCTGATTCATTATAAACATTACGCCAATTGTCATACATTGTAGCATGTTCAAAATCTTCCATGTTCCATTGGTCAAATTTGGTTGGTCCATCGAAGAATGCTACCCCATCTTTCACCCCCTGCACATAGTCAGATTTAAATTGACGAGCCTGACGATTTACAACCACATACCCAATTAAAAATGCTACCTCTGCTCCTAACCAAGCATAACCTCGATTGGATTCAGTGTAAATCTGTCCCATACCAGGCAAAATTAAAGATTGCATAAAAGCTCGGTTAGGGTCCTTCCTTTTGGGGGAAAGTAGTGGGGGTGATACTAGTTGCGTTGATGCAACTATCGATTGGAAGTCACTTGTCAAAAATGATGAAAGTGGTCTGGTCGCTTGAGCACCAACGATCAGTGTTAGACAGAACAATACAAGAGATAATTGTTTCATATTAGCTTGACCCAAATTTTAGTCAAAAATAAGTCTTAAGGCAAATACATTAAGTCGCTTGTTATTAGGACCACCTCCCGGTACTTGAGCAAAATCTAGTTGACCAAAATAGACTCTAGCTCCGAAACCGTAGGTCAGATAGTCAGTAAATTGGGGGAATGTAGGCATGCCAGGATCTTTTTTGTAGCCCGCTCGCAGATAGAGAATGTTGCCCAATGTGTATTCGAGACCAATGCTTTTTTGAAGATGCTTCCACCGAAAGGCGTGGATGCCAACTCCACGGTCAGACATTAGCTGCTCGCGTGTCATATCCAGATTGTTTGCCAAATAAATTTCAACCCCTTCTTCGTCGTCTTCTCGTAGTTTGTCAATAGCCGCAGTTAGATCAGTTACTAAGCTAATGTAATGGTGCTTAACATCCAAAAAAGTAACTAAGGTACCAATGCGTAAAGCACGGGGCAATGGATCACTTTGATTCTCATCTTTGAATTTGATTCGTGTACCCCAATTTTGTAGGGCAAGTCCCATCCTAATAGGCATTGGCAATTTTTGAAAATCGTATTGCACACCAAAATCGACAGCATACGCATGACCACCGTACTGGGCGAGTCGTTGACGAATGATTTTGCCACTAATACCGGCTGCTAAATTTTCGGTTAGATGATCGGCATAAGATGCCGTTAAAACCCAGTTAGTGCCAAGATCTTCTTCTCGAATGACTTCTGGTGAGTTAGTGGTAACAGCAATTTTACCTTGTCCTTGAACTTGTAATGTACCAGCGATCGTACCAATTCCGTCAAGGTGGGTTGCGCCAGCAAAAAAGGCGTAATATAAGCCCGAACTAGCATCTCCGAAAAGCTGACTGTAATCCTTATAGGATAAGGTAGTTTGCAGTTTAGATATACCATTAAGTCCACTGGGATTCCACAGCGGTGCAGTTACATCGCTATTGACCGCTGAAAATGCATCTCCCAGAGAAGCTGCGCGAGTACCGCCCCCTAGGTTAAGTATTTGTGCACCAGTTCGACCGGCACCAGCTTGTACTACCGACGTTATGATTCCTGCTGTTGATAGGATAAGAATCAGCCTCAATAGGCATCTATCTAAGCGAAAAGCCCCCCCAAAATCCTGCATAAAGTTGTCTATCTCCTGAGGCCGAAATTCGGCCCATTTTGATTGTGCTGTACCAAAAAACTCCCGAATCTAATCCACATCAAAAAAAACTGCTTGTGGATGTGGCACAAAACGCCATTAGCCTCAGTTTAGTTTACCCATTTATTTCTAGGTGATTTGTAAAAGATTTCCCTTATTAGTAAGGGCGACCACGTGGATTAAGTGGAGGTGGGACTTCGTTTTTGATTGGCTTGATAGTTTTCAGATAGGCCCAGATGGCTTTCAAGTCAGTTTCGGCCATCTCTTGATAATAACGAATGGGCATTGGTGGCAAAATTTGACGATTATTGGTTTCCCCTAGGTGATATCCTGTTTGCATAGTTTTGATAAAAATGGCTTCGCTCCAAGTCCCAATACCGGTTTCCTCATCGGGTGTCAAATTAGAGGCGTGGACCGTTCCAAATGGTAAAGCGTAGGCCGTCATTGATGGTCCTGTTACCATGAAAATACCACGTTGTAGCAAACTATTATCGTATTGTGGCGACGGCATATTAGCTGGATGTCCTGCTAAATGGCGGTCAGGGTCAGGCTCAGAACCAACACGTGGAGTATGACACTGACCACAAGCGCCCACAGTCTCAACCAAATAGGCCCCTCGACTTACCATATCTCTTTGGCCCTCAGCTTGATTCTGCATGACAATCCAGATAAAGCCAAAAGCAAGAAAAATCGAACATGCTAGTATTCTCTTCACTTCTTTCACATTTCTTTTGGCTACTAGGTCAACTCTTGTTGTACTTGCTGATATACCTCTTGATTGTAACCAACAATCAACCCATTACCAATGCGCAAGGTAGGCGACCGCAGTGTGCCACTTCTTCCTAAAATAGCCTTTATTATTTGGCTACGATCGTCTTTAAGTGGGTTGAACAGCAATATCTTTTTTCCTTTTGCCACTTTGATTTGACTCACCTGATCGATTAGGGCTTCAACTTGGTCTTGGCCTAACCTTTCTTTATTGGCATCACCATAAGACACAATTTCTACTTGCTCAAGCGCCGCCTGAGCTTTTTTGCATGAGGTTCAGCCATTCCGACGGTAAAACCAGTCTACTTTCATCATAAACCTGCCTATATCAGTGCTTGTTGAAAAGAATAATCCAACAACAATCTAAACTCTGCAGTTTGTAAATGTTGTAACAAAGTAACTACATCGGGTGCAATTTGCTGACTATTTAAATTATTAGCTGTTTGACACCAATCAACAAAGTTGAAAGGATCCCAATCGCTGTTATTTTTGATAATATCTTCAATTTTAGATAAATCCACAGATTTATCATTTACTGTTGCCAATAAACAAATAGCTTCTTTTTGTAATTCAGGGAAAACTGGATGATCACCGACCCTACCAAACCAGTATTTAGAATTACTATAATCAGGTTCTCGTCGATGCATTATACCATGCCAATAACTGCCAGTTTTGCTTTGAATGTGCTGAGAAATGTCGTGGGATGGATCTAGAGCATCAGCCCAAAGCAACAATCCACTTTGAACACATTGCCCAAAATCGTTCTTGGTAACAGAAAGCCCATCAAATAAATCACCAAGAGAAGTATTCTGGATATGATCAACAAGCTGTTGGTTCCAAACTGAGTTGGGGGCCAATGAAGGCAAAGGATTTCTGTCCCTTAACTGATCGATGATCTTTTGTATCCGAGCTGTATATTGTTGGTGCATGATATTTCCTCAGCCAGTTAATTTTCGTTTCATTAAGTCATAAGTTTTTATTCAACAAAATGATGAAAGGGAACCAGAGAAGGATTTTATCAAAGCGACTATTACCTGTCAATAGCAAAGGCGAAACCAGATAGATCAACATAGTAAAATTTTTGACAATCGGATTGCCCTGTTAAACAAGAAATAAATGGTGAAACGAAATGTTGTTACATTACCTTTCAAGCGAAATCCTATCGTAATTCAATTTGGTTAAATGTTATCTTGTACGTCAATAAAATGAGAACTTAAGAGATATAGATTTCAACAGAAGTCAAATGTGATGATGTAGTTAATAGATAAAATACTGCGTAGTGATAATGACCATATTGTTTCATTTGAGCGGTAATGAATTGGCAGATAAACAAATTTCCTGCCGAACTTTACACTGCACAGTATCATTTACCCTC
>CAYVHK010000152.1:7390-9855 GCA_964451145.1 uncultured bacterium
GTCCTCTATATCAAATTGGTTGCTTACCTTTTCAGATAATAGTTGGGCATTTATGATTTCATTGAATTCCTTACTAACTTGATTCAGATGTAGAAGTTAGGATTCACATTTATTCAGTGGGTGGTAATCTAGTATGAAAATTGAATATAGGACATAGGTCAGTAGTTACTATCATGTTCAATCTAGGGAGAGCTATTGAGCTGGAAGAAACAAAATTAGCGAACCGATGATCAGTGGTGTTTTTTATACCATTTATGCATACAGTTTTCCGATATGCGAAACATGATAATTATGGGATGAAGAGATAATATCAAGTTCTTTCGCCTACAGTAGGCCCGAAAAATAGGTATTATGTTACAATCTACGGTCTCAACTAGGTTGTATCCCTTGGACTAGTTTAGTCACTAATTCGTTGACCGTTTGTAATTTTAGCAAACTACTTTCTGAAATTGCCTACTTAACATAGTGAATCTTTTAAAAAACAAACGATGGAGATTAATGATGAAGAGTTATCGACATTTCGTTTTATTGCTTACTTGTATATTGGTAAGTCTAGGATTAGGCTTGTCACAAGGAATTTATCAGGTCGTACATGCACATTGCCAAATTCCCTGTGGAATCTACGATGATTATGCACGTGTTCAATCAATGCTTGAAGACGCTGATACTGTTATCAAATCAACTCAGTCTATCGAAAATCTATCTGGTAGTTCTGATGCCCAATCGCTAAATCAAATTTCTCGTTGGGTAATGAACAAAGAAACTCATAGTCAAAATATCATTTCTACGATTAGCGACTATTTTATGACTCAAAGAATTAAACCCTCTCAAGCTGACTATACCGAACGCCTCGTTAAGCACCATACGGTTATTTTGACTGCCATGAAAGCTAAGCAAAATGCTGATACTGAGCATGCAATATTGCTTAAAGAAAGAATTGAAGCCTTATCTGCATATTATCCAGAAGCTGAAAAGTAATTTTTTATTGGTTACAGTGAACTAGAGTCAGTAGGAATTTTACCACCGGAAATTAGCTAATTGTATTTCAACCTGTTGATTGTTTTGCTGAATATCAAATTTTGGACAGATATCGATTGACGCTGGCCAAAGTCAGGTTGATCGGTTCATTAATGGTAAATTCATTCCTGTGGAAAAGAGTATTTTTCAGTTTTTTCGATATCCTTTGATTTAAGAAAGACGTTCTGAAGAAGAACAAAGGGACATTGGCAAAACAAAAACTGACTCAATGAGTGAATTGGCTCTTCTTTTGCTAATGTTTGTTTAACTTATGTAATAATTTGATTGATAAGACTGATACTGGGTTTCCAAATTCAGCATGTGCAATTTTCTTTTCTATTATTTCATTCATTTATACTAACGCATTAATACTCTACTGCTTTTAAATTCCATTTAGTACTTCTCGATTACGAAGTATTCCCATTCATCGTCGAGGTTTCGGTTACTTCCAAGTTATCTATTCTTGGATATTGATTCTATCCAGCATATGTTGTTTTTCCTCCTATTTTAATTTGACCTTAATTCTCCTGTTGACCTCGAATGTTTTTGATGTCTTAGGTTTTTCGTTTCTTCTATTCATTTATTACAATCTAGCCTTTAAAAATTACTTAGTTAGAAATACACCGCTGCTCCTGATTAGTTCAAAAATGTAAGATTGGTGAATTTTTGATTAGCAGAATTTTAAATACTATACTTTTCTTGTTTATATAAAGTTGATCGATCTTTTAGCATCGACCAGATAAAATTTTTCTTCCATTCTATCTACCAAATAGGAAATCATTCCTGTATTTTACAATTATAATTCGTTTTTTATAAATCGAGTAGGTGATAGGCCTTTGGGATTTTTTATTATTTGACAGTGGTCTCGTATTTTTTTCGAAGTGGATGGAAAGGAGATTTTAAGCAAAATTCGACATTGTCGCTGCTTGACAATAGATTAACGCCTCTTTATAATCATATCCGAATTAAATGGAGCTTTGATTTGATTTTATCTTGTACGACTTGTGCCTTGAGACAACCAGGCAAAGACGAAATTTTGGAAACGTTGCAACACGCCCCAAGAGTTGGTTTCACTCATTGGGGGATTGCTGGCCCATTAACCTGGACTCGACAAGCTATCAAGCAGATGGATATTCCAGATTTGCTCAAACGAGCTAATTCGGTGGGTCTAACTCATATAACTGAGTTGTATGCTTTTGGTATCCCCACCGATTCTATTATAGCTGCTGAAGATGCTGTTGACGATTTGATGCTTAATGTCGAAGCTGCGATCGAGCTGAGTTGTCCCTTATTAGTTTTTTCTGGTGGGAAACGTGTCGAAAATGGACTAAAGCCAACTATTTCTGGCTTAAAAAAATTAAGTCGTTTGATTGAAGGCAAACCAATCAAGATAGTTTTAGACCCACCCCTCAAATAAGTGTTGGAGCAAGGGAAATCGCCAATGGGGG
>CAYVHK010000152.1:9865-11047 GCA_964451145.1 uncultured bacterium
CAGCTAGATAATGGTCCCCCCTGCAGAGACGAAAGAACCACACCTCAAATCTCAGTTTCAAGATGCCGAGGATTTTGACACTATTTTTTCTGAAATAAATTCGCCCCAAATCGGCATCACCGTTGATACGGGACACTTTCATGCTGCTGGTGTAGATTGGAAGTCGCTGATACGACAATACGCAAATAAGATCTATAACGTTCATCTTAAGGATACGGTGGGACCACAATCGGTGCCGATTGGCCAAGGTGAAGTTGATTTGTCGGGCCTGATCAATGAACTCCGAGCTATCGATTATCAAGGGGCATTGGCACTTGAACTGGAAGTAGTTGATCACCAAAATCTGCCTCTGTATGTAGAACAAGCTTACGAGTATTTAACCAATCTACTCAGTACCTAAGCTAAAAATAGTCATAACAATGTTCACACATAATCAACAGCTGAACACTGATCAAATTCAATCGTACAGAGAAATGGGCTATTTGGTTATTCCTGATTTGCTGACATTAGTTGAGATCAAAACTTTTTTGCAGCATGAAGCTCAACCAAACAAAAAACGATTAGGTTTGCGAACACATGTCGTGGATCCGCAATGGGCTTATCTGGCTCATCATCCTAAAGTGGCTGGTTATGCGGCTCAACACTTGTCCTGTCAACCTATGATTGTACAGACGATGTATCTTCCCAAACCACCTCGTGGTGGAGACGACGTGGTTTCTCCCGGTGTTGCTCTTCACCAAGACTCACTTTATATCCGCAACAAACCAAATACACTGATGGCCTGCTGGTTAGCCCTAGATGATACCAACGCAGATAATGGTGGACTTTGTGTCGTGGCTAATAGCCATCAGAACGGATTGCAAAAAGCTCATCATAATCAGAATACTGAAGAACATGTCAGTTGGATACAAAACTACGGTATGAAGTCTGCTGATGGTAAAGAATGGTCAGAAGAGCTCTATTCCTTTGAAATGGACAAATTAGACCAAATGGAGATCCAACGTTTATCAGTACCAGCAGGTGGTGGGGTCTTTTTTACCGGTTTAACCATTCCATTTGCATGCATTCCATTACCTTTACCTTAACCTTTTACCTTTAAACCTTTTACCATACCAATTACCATTATCCATTAACCTTTTCCATTAACCTTAGCCATTTACCATTATCCTTTAACCCTATCCA
>CAYVHK010000153.1:0-11025 GCA_964451145.1 uncultured bacterium
ATGATTAAGAATATCATCTGACCAGATACGAAGTTGATTAACTAAGGATTCAGTAATAACTTCAGGTACAACGGTAAATCCATATTCGACTAACTCGTTTCGCTTATTCAAGGCTTCCATACTATTTAACATCTTCATTAGAATCTCTTTTGATCAAAATTACTCTAGTTATCAAACCAGAAATTGAAATGGTTGGAACCAATTCTTTTTGCAATTAGTGCGCAAGGGTGAGAAGGATACATCCTAAGGGGAAAATTGATAATTGTCAACTAAGTACTCCATCTTTTGAACGAGTAAGATCAGTATTAAACTAAGACAAAACTAGGTTTAGTCATGATCCTGTGAACCAATACCAAAAAGGATATGGTTCATCTAGATTAGTCTGTCTTTTCATATATTGGATTTGGTACGAAAAGAGAGGGAAAGAAAAGAGTACCAAGACTTGACCACGTGCAAAAAATTGCTTTATAATTCTCACGATACTTAGAATTTCCACGCTAATTAACGGTGGCCTTCTGGAACTGTTGAGTCAGGCTATACAACCGGTGTGCAAGAAAGTAGGCACTTTGAAAGTCGATCAGGTGATAGGCTTTAACAACTCAATCGTCGTTTTTTCACTTGGCAATAGTATGGAAACTTTTCTTAGCAGACACCAATTTTTCCTTAGTGTAATGGAAAGTATGCACCGCGAACCTCTTGCCTAGAATCCGTTTCATAACCGGGAGTAATCCACTATATTGTTCAAGGAGATTCGATATGTCCAGAAATTTGAAAGACAGATACTTGGCAGGGGAAAAAATCACCCAATCAAGAATTTCCATGGCCTCAACCAGAGAACAGGTTAATGAAACCATTGCAGATACTGGTTGCGAAATAATCTATATCGACTGTCAGCATGGCCCTTATACTGAATGGGACATTTCCCGTATCAGTTAAGCTGCTGAAGAAAAAGGTGTGCCCGTTCTGTTACGGATTAAACATACTCGACATACTTATCGACTTGGAAATTACTGTGATCTTGGCGTATTCGCAATCAAGGTTCCCGAAGTTGAAACAAAAGATGTTGTTGACGAAGCGATTAATTCATTCTACTTCCCGCCAGTCGGTAGAAGAAGCTGGGGGGATGGGTCGGATATGGCATCGAAGAGAGAAAAGACCGCCTAGAATATGCTAAATGGTGGAATGAGAATGGTATCCTTGGATTCAAGGTCGAGTCTCTCAAGTCAGTCTTGAACATCCGCAGACTGGTTAAACCAGGCATTACTTACATAGATTTGGGGCCTGCTGATCTGATGTTTGACATAGAATCGAAAAAACATCCCTATCTCAAATCGGTTAGCGATTGTCGCGATTTCATTTCAAAAGAGTTGGAAGGTGTTAACGTCCGATTTGATTAAGGATATGTGATTTAGTAAACTTTTTCAGGTTAAATTTCCAATTTATTTGTACGCAATTCCTAAACAACGAGAGGCATTCTCAAGATGAAGGAACCCGATGATCCATTCAAATTCTGAACTGATACGAACACGGACTTGGAAAGTCAAAGAAAGACCAAATGATTTAGAATACAAAGTTTTTCGGCTGGGAATAAATTCCTGCAGACTAGACGATCGGACAGGTCGGCGGACTCATAAAACCGTATTGATCTCTTTCATCAGACCTCCCGCTGCGTCCTACCGTCCTAATGTGAGTTGCTCCAGACAACGGTCTGGATCCAAGCGAAAAACGGGGTTATTAAATCACGCGTGGAAAAGCCGTTCCGTCCTGAGGTTCATAGCCTAGAGTACGGCAGGCATCCTCTACATCCTGCCAGCTCTTCTTGTGACGTGAGATGCCGGGCACGATGGCTACATCGATATTCTCCACATCGATGCAGCGGGCAAAGATCTGCGCAGTATCGCGGGGGCTAATCTGGTGCGAGGGTTGTTCTGGGTCCCAATTTCCTCCTTGGTCAAATCCTGGACTGCCCAAACGCACACTGATGCAGGACAAGCCATGCTGATCAGCGTAGACTCGACCTAGGGCCTCGCCAAAACACTTGGTGGCACCGTATACATTCTGTGGAAAGACGGGCACATCCCAAGAAACGGCTTCAGTACCCCGATAACCCAATACGGCATTGATACTGCTGGCAAAGACGATGCGTTGGCAGCCAGCACGCTGCGCAGCCTCAAAACCGTTATAACCACCGATGATATTGAGATTGAGCAAAGATTCGTAAAAATCGGCTTTGGGACTACGGTCGGCGGCCAGATGCACGAGCACGTCCATTTCCTGACAGGCGGCAGTAAACGCATCGAGATCAGTGATGTTCAGTTGAATGAATTCTTCATGTGCCTGTAGGTCTTCAACCGGTCGGATATCGGCTAGGCGGAGGGTGTATCGTTCGCCCCAGTGTTGGCGCAGGATAGTACTGACTAAACCAGCGGCACCGGTAATAATGACATTTTTCTTTTCGGCCATATTCTGATCCTTAACTTCTGTAAAGATGGATAAAACACATAAGATATTTTTGGGTTAGTCTCTTATGTCTTGTTGCTCAAAATTTGCATTAACCTTCTGAGAAACTTAACGTACCGTAACTTATCCAGATGGTAAAATGGAAGTCAAGTTTAGAATTGGGTGAAAGGTAAAATGAACTCATGGGGGACAACACCCTGCCCCCACGAGTCAACAACCCTGTAGGGGCAATACTTATTGGTATGGCTGATTAAAATTACATTCATACTTGGCAGTATGTTCCACCGTTATCGCATACATTCAAAGATCAAATTAAGGGCTAATTTTGACGTAATCGCTTCTTTGAATGAAAGTATGCCCTTCGGAACTTGAGGTATGGTCGCTCATGTCCTGCATAATAGCCCTAATTTCAGGACGTTTTTGATACTTTTGCATATCTTCTATACTATCAAATTCCATTTCAACTAAACGGTGCGGGTTGCCGCCATCAAAGTTATCATAAGATCTTATTCTCACGATCTCTTCAGCAACCAATTTTGGGCTCATTTCTTTTACCCATTCTAAGTATTTTGATTTGCCACCCAGAGGATAGTTTATGAGATAGATCATCTTGACTGGCTCTAATTTTATTGTCGTCTCACTAGCTAGGTGTCCGTCAGCATAAACGGGTTTAGTGCTTAACCGAAAGGTAATCTGAAAAATGGCTAATAAAGTAGCACCAATTGCGATGTAGAAAAGTTTGTTCTTAATGCGCATCATTACTCTCCTTTCTGTTGACGTATATGTAATCCCAGAATATGAAATTTTGGAATTGCCGAGACCAGTATAGCAAAATTAGAATCAGTGTTGTTCTTTTTTTACACCAGATTCATGATTTGTTAATAGAGAAATATGGAAATTTAGGAAAAGATACTATTAAATAGAAGAAAAAGGATACCAATTGTTGTCGATACCCAACTGCACTCTTTTTACACGAATTATCTATCGCGAGGTTTTCAGCGACCAATTGATTAGTTAAGACTTCACTTCAGAATTACTGGTCTTGCGTGTAGATGGGTATATTTTTCGTTGTATTTATATTGCAGCCAAGTTAGCTAGAGTCAACTCAACTATCAAATTTTATGCTCGAACCTCTTACTACGTCGATTTGGTTCCTTTTTTCCCCTACATCTTTAATTGTGTAGGGAGATAGGGGCATAAGAAAGATAATTTTCAATACGATAAAAAAATAGGAGTGAATCATCATGTCGAAAAATTGTGTCAATGTAGCCATCGTAGGTATGGGTATTGGTCGTCCTAATGGAATGGCTCTAGCCAATAACAAAAGAGGTAAAGTGGTTGCGATATGCGATCTCGACCAATCTAGAATGGAAAATTTTGCCAAAGAATTGCCCGACCCAGTCAAATACTACACCGACTATAAGAACATGTGCCAAGACCCAGATATCGATGCCGTTTTTGTTGGCACACCTAACCAGTGGCATGTGCCTATTGGCTTAGAGGTCGTCAATAGCGGTAAGCATGTGATGATTACCAAACCTATAGCTGATTCGGAACCAGCGGCGGAGGAGATGGTAGCAACGGCAAATGAAGCCAATGTGGTTAATATGATGTCGTTGTCTAAACGTTTTGGTAATGGTTGTCGCCACTTGGGGCACCTTGCCCGAGAAGGTTATTTTGGTGAACTCTACTATGCGCGTGCCCGTAGTATACGCCGCAACGGCATTCCAGCCTGGAATCTGGGATTCATCAAAAAAGGCGGTGGCGCATTCCGAGACATGGGTGTTCACGCCTTAGATGCAGTTTGGTGGGTGTTGGGTACACCTAAACCAGTACATGTTGTTGGTACTGCTGGAGCTAAGTTCGGTCCTTATGGTCGAGGCTACGGTTGGGGGCGAAAGTACACGGATGAGGTTTTTCGTCAATTTGAGGCTGACGACTATGCGGGCGGATTTATCACCTTCGAAAACGGTATGGGATTGCAGATAGAGAGTTTCTGGGCATCTCACCAGCCGAGCGAGTTCCAGATGGAACTATTTGGAACCGAAGCCGGGGCTACACTTAAGCCGTTGATGGCCTACCGATGCGATGATAAGAAAGAAGAAGACATTAAATTGAGACCAACGGATCGAATGAAGTCTTGGGACCGGATTGCGAATCACTTCATCAGCTGTATTTTAGACGGTATCGACTGTGAAGCACCATTGAGGCATGGACTGATGGTACAAAAAATGATGGAAGGTCTTTTGCGAAGTGCCGAAAGTGGACAACCAGTAGATTTTGAGTAGACAGAATAGGAAGGTTTAGGCTGTGAAAAAAGAATCTATTGAAGAGAGAGACGGGGTAAAACTGTTTTGGGCACCCGTCTGGTTACCCACTGCACAAACTATTTTTACAAGGGGTTCAGTAGTATCTGGTTATTCAAATTAACTGATTCATTAAGAGTTATTAATTTATTGTCTATTAAAACAACTAATAGCAATAATTATTAGTTGTTTTAATAGACGAAAATTTTACATTAATCAGTTAACATTACGACTAAATTTGATATTTGCCCATTTAGTAGTCAACCTGTTTTGACTTTCTACAGAAAGTGCCGCTTCCATCGATTTAACTACTTCGTCAGCGGTGAAAGCAACGCCCCAAATTTTCAATTCGTCTATTGCTCCCTTGAAGAAGGTTCCACCGCCAGAATTTTCTGCGACTGACATACCGTGTTCAGGAAAGTCTATCCTTAGATCCCCACCAGCAGCCGTCTTTCCATCAAGTTTACCGTTAATGTACATTCTTGCTTCCTTTTTAGTTTGAGTAGCAACGAAGTAGTACCACTCATCTTCAAATTCGACAATCTCGCTCTTGATTTCTAATTCAGCCCCTTGCGTTGCAAAGTAATGGCCGAACATAACACCACCTCGACAAAAGGTTATATGCGGCCGACCGCCACCATTCTTTCGGTATAGTATATCCATTCTATTACCACACTTAATACCCCCACTGGGCTTAAACCAAAACTCAATGGTCATGGCTTTCGGCGGGTCGAAGTCTAGAGGGTCAAATTTTGCCGCACCACTGTTGAATTCTCTGGCTTTTCCTACAATACCCGGCACCGATTTTGCTTTGCCAACTATTTCGCCCTTGAATTTATTCGGTGATACATCTTTGACCTCTTTTCCATCGCCTTCAAACGGCAAGTGTATAATTAAATCCTTGGAATTTGCTACGTCAACCAGCAATACCACCACAAAAACTAAAATCACGTTCAAACTGAGAACAAGTTTCATATCTACCTCCACTAAAAATTAGGATGTGGCATGATATCACTCCGTACTAAATGGTACAAGTGTATCAGCAATTATTTTTCCGTCATCTTATCAATGCACAGGGTATTTTCTATAACAACTTAGTCAACATCAAGGATATAGCGAGCCAGGGGCGAGAGGCGCTCGGCGGTCTCGCGACGCAAATACTCGCGCTGATTGGTTTGCTGGTTGAATTCGCGTGCTATAAAGGCGCAGTGCAACGTACGACGAAGCCGATCTGATCGGTTTATGTATGAACTGTGCCATATACTGCCATTGAAAATGGCAACGGATCCGGCCGGAGCCTGCAGATGGATTTGCTCAGGGTGATCAACCATACGATCCTCAATATAATCATCGATTTTACCTAGTTTGCGGTGGCTGCCAGGAATGACTCGGGTGGCGCCATTTTCCATAGTGAAGTCGTCGAGCATCCACATTGAGTTAACAACGCGAAAAGGGCCCTCAGGAGTTTCAGGTTGTCCTCCGTCTGCGTGCAGGGCTTGCAATCCATCGTTGGTCAGAGGGTCATGACCGTTGAGTGAATGTAATTTGAACGGTCTCTGGAATATGTGAAGCGCCGCGGTTAACAAGGTCGGTTGCAAATAGACCGTATCAAATACCTCACCTTTATTGACTAAGTCAGCAAGGCGTCGCACGCCTTTCATTTGCCCGACTTCTGCGCCGGCCTCTTCTCCTTCTTGCTCGACAAGTTTTTCAAAGGTCTGACGTAGTCGGTCTATCCACACCAGATCGATGACATTTTTGAGAATGGTAAAACCGTTTTCGTCGAGCTCGCGATACTGTGTCGGGTTAAGCGGTTGAGGTGTGAAACCTAGTTCTAACAGCTTGGGGTCCATGGTGTTTGGGTTTCTTAAATGATTTCAATTCGGATTCGGTGCACAAACATCGTCGCATTCGTCAGTTTCCTCCTCTTCAATCATCCCGAATGCTATGCGGGCCGTAGCCGCCGTTACACCGCTGTTAACGGCTGAAGTCACAGCGATCAGGGCATTGATTTCGTCGTCGCTGAGCCCGATTTGACGGGCTTTTTTTACTCGATTTCGAGTGCAGACCTGACAACCTCGAGTCATCGTCACCGCCAGGCCGATCAGGTGTTTCTCTCGTTCACTTAAGAACTCTGTGCTGTGTGTTTGCTGGATGTGATCTACAATCAACTTATTGTCGTAAGCCATATCATGTTTCCTCCTTCTTGGTTGGCATTAAAGCAGTGGCAGATTACCATCGGATATTGGATATTATTGTCATGGTGTATAAATAGATGCGATCCATCGTGTACATGATTTCATCATATGAATGAATAATTTCCTGTGATATGCTTGTCGTTCTCGGTAATGAATCGGTTCATGATTCGCTCCCAATCAAAATCAAACTCGGCATTGATTAGACTAAGATAATGTTGTGACTTGACAGGATAGGAGTTAATTTTACTACCAGTTTATGATAAATAATCAGTAATACTTGTCATTTCGGCCCACTGTTTTTCACCAAACGCAACAATCCGATTATCAATTTAATCGAACTTTTTTAATCGGAAAGAATAGAAAATGCCATGTATTTGCCGATGGACAATTGGTGTATAAGACAAGAAATTTTTATATTAATTTGATGAGTCTCAAAAAAGCCGAGAGATCTCGGCAGGGTTGGGCTGTCGTCTTACTCTGATCAAGCCGGTGGCCATTCTTTCACTGTTTGTCAGTCGTGTCAAGGTGCACTTTTCTGTACTCTTGATTGTCGTTATTCAACCCCGCACAAAAGACAACTCATGTACGGGAGGCGGGTATCAGCAGCCAGTGAACCCCCACCTCCTTCTTTTCTAGTTTCTTCTAGCTGACTTTCTTCTCTCTCGTTACTCAACTCCAATCTCATTGGTGATAAAACTGAAATTTGGGTATTACGATCTATCTAAATAACGATACCTCTGCTAGCGACTAAGTACCACGACCTCATTTATCCCATCAAGACTTTACCTAAGTAATTCAATGACGATTTGCTCCATTGTTACTTCGCTACCTTCTCCGAATCCAACGTCTCGCTTGTTTATTTTTCCCTCCTGATCAATATAGTAGGTACAAGGAATACCTTGAATTTGGTAATCTTCAAACTGTTGGCTGGCATCGACTAAAACGGGATAATCAATATTTTCTTCTATATATTCCTTTAGATCGTTGTAATTCTCTTCCTGGTTAATTCCCAAAACCACTAATCCCTTTTCCTTATACTTGTTATAAAGTGCATTCAAGTGTGGTACCTCCACACGGCAAGCACCTCACCAAGTAGCCCAAAAATTTAGTATGACAGGGTGGCCTTCAAATTGCGACAATGAAACTTGATTCCCATCTAGATCTTCCAATTGAAAATCAGCCGCTGTTAGTCCGACTAATTTCTGACCAGGATCAGACATGATACGATATTCGTCAGCTTTGTCTGTCTCTCCCATTCCATCATGCAATTTAGCCATTAATTCCATTGGACCGGGTTGATCAGGCCAAACATCTAACAACTTTTCTATCTGTGTTTGAGCTTCCTCAAATTCTTCAAAATCGATCATGATTTCCACACAGAATGCAATTAGACTTGGGTTATTTTTATAGCTATCATTTCTAATTCCATCTAACATTCGATCTAATAAATCTTTCACTTTTTTATCCTGATTCGTGGATCGATAAGATTGAATCAAATTTTGTTTGATGTAGATATTATTAGGATCTGCTTCGACTAAAGCTTCATAAATTTTCTGTGCTTCTTGGTGTCGGCCATCTTCGGATAATAATTCTCCATATAAAACTCCTCGCTCTGGATCTGAAACATCAGGATCTTGAGCATTAAAATTACTGAGTAGTCTGTTTCGGAGGTTGGTGATTTTTTGCTGATTATTGGTTTCACGGTATAGTTGAATAATTTGAGACAGTAGTTCCGTGTGGTTAGGATGACTTTCTAATAGTTTTTCAAAACCTTCAATTGCCTTTTCTGTTCCTCCGGACTGTCGGTAGGCATGTTGTAAATCCCACAACATATAGGGCCGATCGGGAAAATTAACAAAAAGTTTCTCATATACTAAGGTCGCCTGATCAAAGGTTTCTGTTTCCATCAATATTTGACCGTAGGCCATCCCTGCATCAAAATCTGTAGGGTCAAAATCAGCGATTAAGCTATTTTGGATAGCAGCGATTTTTTGTTGGTCATTGATTGCCTGATTTAGCTTAATCAAATGAGACCATACCAAAGTGGACTTTCCTCTTTTGTTTACTATTGATTCTAGAAATTTGATTCCTTCCTTTTCCAGATTTTTCTGCTGATATAGGTTTGTTAAGTTGAACAATTCAATTCCAAAGTTGGAGCTACTTATGAAATTACTTTCAATTAATCTTTCATAATTATAGATTGCTTGGTCAATATTCCCCATTTCGACTAGAGATGTAGGATCAAACCATTTTAAGCTATCAATTTCTGTTATTGGCCGATATAAATTGTTACCAATAGTGAATTTGGCCTGAATCCCAACATTCAAACTCCAATCTCCAGCCACTTCTAATACCTTGATCAGTAGATTGTTATCACCAGCATGAAGATTAATTTCAAAAACATCTTGGAAACCATATGAAGAACGGAGTACCATGTTTTTGTGTACAACTTCTCCATTTAGCCAAACCTTAATAGCATCATCGCTACCCACCCGAATAGAGACTTTGGGCTGGTTAGAATCGCTAACGATTTTAGCAAAGGCATAAGCTGAAAAATTATCTAAATCCACAGTATTCATGTCTAGTGAGTTCGTTCTTTGATTCTCGAATTGAGGTGAATCGATACCAATTTTTTTGGCAATCAAACCAATATTATTAGGGTGTTGTGGGTTTGGGATGCTTGCTGTTTTCCAGACTTGTAATCCAATTGAATCTCCTTCGCCCACTCCGTTTTGGGATACCATTTTTTCGGTTAATTTCCCTTGACTAAGGTTGGAGATTTGATCCATATCAATATCATTATTCTTACCAGTCTGACTCTCTTCTAACGGAGAAAAAAGCCAAAGCCAAGGACCATTGATAGGTTTCTGTGCTGAGCTGATGGCAGTTAAAGCCAAAAAAATCGCACCAATTATTAGTCGAAAAAACCTCATAATTGAACTCCTCATTTCGGTATGCAGTTATGCGAACAATACTTCACTAGCATGCAATGTGCCATCTCACGAATAGGCCTATTTATGGGGCTGAACTAAGCATGGGCTGATTATTATAATGCTATCAGTGTGGCATTAAAGTCTCAGGTGCCTCAGAAATGTCACAGTTTATGTTTATTGTGAAATCACAAAACCATTTTTCATTTGGCCCTTCCCTTGATTTTAGTTATTCAAACCCACGCCATAGATAAACCGTGTACAAGAGGCAGATATCAACACCTTTTTATCACACTCAACAGAAAACAAATACGAACCTGCTACTTGTCTTCTAATCTATTGTTAGCTTGAAATGAACAGGGTTATCATGCTATTGTTAATATTATTCATAATAATTAACTTCAGATGACGAATATGAAACCTAAAATCAATCATCTCACTTTGCCTGCTATTAGTTCAGCCGACAATCTACTTAATCAGATCTCATAGAATAAAAATGAAGCTGAGATGACTGTCCCAGCCAGGGACGATCGATTTGGGGGTCTACCGAAGGGCAGGGAAAATTACCTTCGATGGGGCCGGCTGAACCATAATCTATTGATAGAATCCATTGAAAAAAATCGGAGTGTGCTTTGGTCATACCGTTTTTGAGGTTGCTGGGCCTGTGGGTGGTTTCTCTGCTAGCGGTTTTGAAATCCGAGGCTGTATTCAGGCCGCCGAACATTATCTTTATTCTCGCAGACGATCTTGGATGGTCAGAGTTGGGTTCTTACGGAAATCAATTCAACGAAACACCGAACCTTGATCGATTGGCCAAAGAGGGCCTGCGTTTCACCCAATCTTATGCGGCGGCACCGGTTTGTTCTCCTTACCGAGCGGCATTTCTCACTGGCCAATACCCGGCCCGCGTGGGAATCCTCGATTATCTGCGACCCTATTCTGAGAATGGTCTTTCCACTCAACACACCACGCTGCCCGAAATACTAGGTAAGAACGGATATGCTACCGGGATGATTGGCAAATGGCATCTTTCTGGCTACAAATATCATGGGGCGAAAAACGAGGTGCGGCCAATAGACCACGGCTTTGCTTGGAACACAGGTAGTGAGGTGAAGAGCGTAGGTAATGGCG
>CAYVHK010000154.1:0-10946 GCA_964451145.1 uncultured bacterium
TAGCGACTAAAATTGAATCTGTTTCATCTCGTATAAATGGCTGCTTACATCAGTTCAACAGTTCTAATATCTTCAATTTTATTTCGCGTATCCTATCAAAGTCCGCCAGAGACGTCAATCTGGCAAATGAAAATCATGCCAAAACGAACTCTACTCAATTAAAGCTTCGCAACTTAGTGTATCTAACAGCTAAACATAGCGTTTAGATATGAAAAGTTATACAATTGACAATGACGATTCGCCTTTATTTGCTTATGATTGACAAGTGTTCTAAGCAAGTGATAACATTGATCGCCTGTCTTCATTTCGAAATTTCAATTGATAATACGAAGGGTCCATCTTGTATTTTCGTCGATTAATACTGGCTTTAACCATAATATGTTCAGTCCTTTTATTCAACGCCTGCTCATCAACAGGTGAAATTGATAATTTTGAAGGTGTTAAGATTGAATCCTCTCTGAGAGTTAGCTACGTCAGTGTCCAAATCGTGTTAGTTGACAAAAATGGTACGCCCTTGCTATGGGGTAGTAGTATTTTGTCCCCAGAAGTAGGGCTGAGTGCCTTACACCCATCTGAAATTTCGACCCAAGCAGAAGTTTATTCCAGTAAGGATGGGGAAAAACACCAAAAAGTCTTTGAAGGTCCACTGTATAATTTGCGCTGGTCACGAATTTTAGGAACGGACACACGAATTTTAATTGGTGAAATTCCTCATGTCATTATCCAAGAGGATCGAGAACGAGACTCACAGCGTGGCTTTGTCACCGTAACGATTAAGACCGAAAAGCAAGGACCTTTTACTGATACTATTACCCGAGCTCGTATCTATTCTCGACCGCTAGTTAGTTTCTAATTGCCCCATTCTTTATCAATAAGTTGTCTCTTCTATGCACGATTTTATCGAAATATTGACACAAAAATTAGATCAAGCGCTAGAAGAAACCGTCAATCAAATTGATCAGCAAGAAGAAAAAATCAATTCGACCCTCTCCGACCTGAGTTTAAAAAAAGAGTCGCTGAACCAAAAAAAACAGCAGACTTTGCAGATGCAAAATGATCATTCACAGGCATTGGCCTCACAAACACGAGTTCAAAGCCGTTACAGTGACGTACTTAGCCAAATGGTTGATAATCTGAAAGATAAAGACCAGACGCCGCTAACTACAGCAAAAGCTACAACTATTAACACCTCAGTTAGCCCATTTTCTACTTATCCTATCGTGTGTGGTGATGTCTACCAAACTTATCGATTAACAGCCGGTCAATCCGATGCTTATCAACAAATTTCACTCTATAATCAATTTTACACTTATCGTTTGGAAGATTACTTGAAAAAACCGTCTAAGTTTGCCATTTACATAGTAGATGCCGTTCACTTTTTAAAAATCTTGTTTGATGAAATTCGGCATGTGGAAAGTTGTCGCAAATACCAAGAAGCTGACTGGAAAAGTAACCAAGTAAACATAGTATTAAACGAGTCCTATCGAACTTTGATTCTGTTAATAGAAGAACTATTAGCTGGCTATAATGCTACCTTACAGGTTTCGCCAGTTGGCGTTGGTAGAAAGACACCAAGCCAAGTTCGCATTCGAGTAGAAAATGGAATCGAACAGGTGGCAAATTTAACTGAGTTATCTAAATCCGTTGATCGAATCACTGGTAATATGGTTATGCATCAGCCTATAGCATCGGAGCCAAGTGTCCCAGCCGAGTTTGTTGGTTTTCTGAAAACTGACCTTAACATAATTTTTCCTTTGCCTTTATTTGACCTTTTAAATCCACATGTTTTGAAAATTATGCTGGGTGAATTCAAGCAGCGCCAGCATCATCAGACAATGGAATTCTGGCGACAGTCAGAAATTCGTATTCAGCAACTGGGGGATTTTTTTGAAACTGAACTGCACGAACAATTAATTGGTTGGCTAAACTAAAATGCCTGTATATGAACAAAAATATCAGCGCTGGCAGGGCCATTTCCGCCGAACATCGTGGTCAAATTGGTGGACTATCGCTTGGATGGAGTTTCAACTTTTATTGCAACGGAAGTTTGTTCGTTTGATTGTGTCGATTCCACCATTGCTTTATTTTTTAGTACACAGTGTTCAAATTTATGTAGCGAATCGTATACCACAAGCAGGAATTGTCTGGCGAATTGATGCCTCTTTTTTCAAAAATTTTCTGCTTCGTAATTCAGCTCTGCCAGGCTTGTTTATCTGTTTGATTGGTATTTTCAGCGGAACTCGTCTAATTGCTAATGATCTGCGGCATAACACTTTACCCTTCTACCTGTCTAAACCAATTGGTTGCTGGGACTATCTAATTGGAAAAGTGTTAGTAATGTTGATGTGGTTAGGGCTGATTACTATTCTACCTAGTTTGCTACTGTTGTGTGAACACCTACTGCTAAGTAATAGCGTTCTATTTCTAAAAAAGAACTACGGCTTACTATTTGCCATCCCGTTATTTTCCATATTGATTATTTTACCCATTAGCCTGTTAACTTTGGCCTTGTCTTCACTAACGACTAATTCCCGCTACGCGTCCATTGGTTTTGCCTCTATTGTAATTGGAACACCGATTTTAGCTGAAATACTATCAAAAATAACTCGCAAAGACTCTTTTCTCATGTTATCTATTTGGGCAAATTTTGATCTGTTAGGGCAACACCTATTTGGTCTTAATGTTGACTATAGTTACCCTTGGTACATGGCTTTGCTAATTTGTTTTGGTCTAATTAGCATAAGTCTCTGGGTTTTACAAAAGCGTATTCGAGCCGTACAGGTTATTCAATGACTAGCCAAGAAAAGCAAATTAATTGCCATGATAAGCAAGAATTTCTTTCCTCAAATAGAAAAACCTTTATTACTTACTCCACCCCTAGAAAACAATCAACCAACAACTTGTTTTTTTTCTATCTACTAGGTGCACTGTTTTGTTGGGTGTCCATTAGTTGGACTAGTCAAGAGCAAAGTTTTACGCTAAACACTGACAAAGGCGAATTAGACAAACGAAGATGTATTGCATTCACTCGCCGACAACCATTTGGTACTGTAGATAGCTTTCGAGCAACTATTGGAGAAAACGAGCGTCGTTCTAATAAAAAATCACAAAGCAAAGCTTGGTGGAACCTATACCAGTTTGATATTCATACTATTCTACCCAATGGTACGAGTGAAAAAAGACTAACCAATGATGGTATCAGCAGAAAGCCAAGATGGTCATTCAACAGGAACAAGATCGCTTACATTTCAGGTTTAGATCGATCTGAGAATTTAATGGTAATGAATGCAAATGGTAGCGAAAAGAAAAAGCTGTTGACTCGACAATACAAAATTTACGATTTCTGGTGGGCTCCGAACGATTTAGCTATTCTAGTGGCGGTTGAATCTCGGCGAACAAAAGACCCAATGGAGAATTGGGTCATTGATATTAAAAATGGAACCAAAACTCAACGACGAATGCACGAATGGTCCAAAGGCTGGTATCATTGGCAACAGAAACGAAACGGCGATTGGGAAGTCAGAGAACCAAAGGACCGTTTACTAAAAACTTTGCCACCTGAAGTCAACTGGCCCAAATGGGCTCCGAACCAAAAGTATATAGCCTTCACAACAAATGGGTTATTAGCGGTGGCTGAAGTTGGGCCAGTAAGTGTCACAGGCAAATGGTACTTACAACGAACTGAACCTCCTTGCACTGGCATTGTGGATTGGTCCCCAGATGGATCAAGAATTCTATTTTATGCTAACCGAGATATCTGTATTGCTACGGTACAAAAAGGGAAAATTACCTATTTGGTAGACCTAAGCTTAATGCCTGCTAACCATGCTACATGGAGCGGAGATGGCTCACAAATTGCCTTTGTATCTGGCAATCAAAGTCACCGCCGCAGCCGGGAAATTTTTGTCATGTCAGCTACTACTGGTCAGTTCCAGCAAATCACAGATACACGTTTTTATCACCAAGACCTAGACTGGCGATAAAAAACAGCCAATTTAGTCTTGGTTACTGGTTACTCCACTGACCATCGATGGATCGCCAAATACCAAGTGGATTACCGTCTCGTAGTTCAGCGGGTAAACGGTTAGGTCGAACATTATCAAAACACTGTAACTGAGCAAAGCGAGGAATAGCTGCGGGGATACCAACCGCAGTAAAACCTGGATGACCAGTAGCTGGATATGGACCACCGTGATTCATGGCTGCACTAACAGCTACACCAGTCGGCATTTTATCATTCAATAACCGACCAACTTTCCGCCGTAAAATAGGAGCTAGCTGGTTATAAGCCAACTCATCATTTCCACTATCTGCTGAATATATCGTTCCAGTCAAATTGCCTTCTAAATTACGTAAAATCTGACACATTTGCTCCACGTTATCAGCTAAAACTAACAAACTTTCATTACCAAAGGCTTCTTCTTGTAACTGTTCCGATTTACTCAAAAACTGATCGCCAGTTACTTGTAATAGTGTATTTTGATAACAGAAGCCATTTCCACCACCAGACTGACCACCTGCTAACAACTCCGCTCCAGCTGATTGTAGTAATTGCACAGCTGAGGCAATTCCCTCTTCCACACTTTTACCCAATAGAGAACCTACGGGGGCCATGTTGAATTGTTGAACCACTTTTTGGATAAACATATCAGTTTGATCATCTTTTATCAGAACAATCAAACCTGGATTAGTGCAAAATTGACCTGTTCCCAACAAGCAAGAAGTAACAAATTCTTCGGCAATCTCATTTCCTCTCTCCTGCAAAGCACCAGGTAACATCACCACCGGATTTATGCTACTCAACTCCAAATAGATAGGTTTTCCAGCTTGATCTGCGGCTTTTTTCAATACAAGTCCAGCCCGACGAGATCCTGTATAACCGGTTGCTCCAACTGATGGATGAGAAACCAAACGTTCTCCTACATCATGAGGCGTTCGATAAATGAGTTGTACCATTCCGCTTGGTAAGTTCAAATCTTTTGCTACTGACAAAGCGGCCTCAGCAAACAATCTTGTGGTGCCAGGATGAGATGAGTTAGCCTTAGCAATTACCGGATTACCAGCCGCAATAGCAGCAGCAAAATCACCGCCTGAGGCACTTCCAAAAGCCAAAGGGAAATTGTTGGGACCGAACACAACTACAGGTCCGTCTAATGCAGCGTACATGGATCTTATATTAGCGATGGTGTCAATCACTGGCTGCATCCAAGAACGGTCTCGTACGGCTTGAGCCGATTGGCGTAATTGATTAGTTGTACGTGGGAGCTCAACTCCATCTAATCGAGTTTCCATTGGATAGCCCGTTTCTCGATTCGCCATTTCGATAATTTGCTTTCGATTGTCTTCAATCGCATCTGCATAATTTTCTAAAAAAAGAGCTAAATGATCAGTTGGAACGGACAATAATTTTTCTGAGGCAGAAGCCGCAATTTTGATTGCGTGGTCAACATCAACGATCGAGCTAACTGGATAATCCTCACCAGTCGGTTCCTTGGTCAGCGGGTTGAGAGGTTGAAAAGTACTGACCGTATCTGCTGGTTGCCATTGGTCACCAATTAAAATGGGTTGGATCATGGAATTTCTCCCTTTTTTATTAAATATTAATAATTTCGGCCGGTGTTGTATATCCGCCGGGTATATGTCTCTTCAACCATTCTGAAGCATCCTTCCTAGGCAAGGTTAAGGTTGGCTCGCCTTTACAACTTAGCCGATAGAGAAGACGCGCATCTTCAATTGAATTAATGTTACTTTTTGATGGTGGAGAGTTGTGTAATGTCATGTAATTGTCCCACAAAGTAATATCACCTTTTTGATGTAAATGATCGTAGCGAAACTGTTTTTGTAGAACATGAGTTTCCAACTGGTCTAAAAAGTTGCGAGATTCAATCTCGGTCATACCTTCAACTATAATCGGTGGGCGCACACGGGGACGTGAAGCCCAGATCGGACTGTGAAAAGATTTTAATCCAGAACGAGGGTTGGTCCGAACTAATGGTGCCAACCATCCTTCATCTTGTGGATTCAACCGCCGTCGCAGTTTCACTTTCTCCAATCTAGCTTGATCTGTCAACGATAAAGCGGCCAAAGCAGCAACAGTATCAACAAAAGCCGTCTCACCATTTAGTGGCAGTTGCATTCGTCGCTGCATTAACTCCTCGCTACTATCATCGAAATAGGGACCATTGCCACTCGGTTTTGCCACCCAATTTCCACCTTCAGCAGACCGTGAGATTGGAACACAATGGACTAAAAACATGGAAACGTAGATTGGTAATGGTTCGTATTCGATATCAGTATGCCACGAACCACCACGACTGACTTGGGAATTTTGATTGGCACTTGAGTAATTTGGTTTTTCTCCTCGAAAATTAGTTATCACTAATACTGTTGGCGACTGATGAGGCAAACACTGCAATTTATCAGGAAAGGTTAAATTGACAGAAGAAGCAGTTCGCTTATCGAATGGAATTAGCTCAAACTCACCGCCGCTCGCACCATCAGACTGTGCAGGTTTGCCATCACGCAAAAAATTGTTAGGATGTGGAACGGGTGCTCCCCAGTAATTGGCAAACCGTTCAAAGTGAGCTAAAGAAAACCGCCCTAAGTCTTGACCAGATAAACAAATAATTCTGAATTGACTCAACGCGTCTAGTAAAAAACTGACTTGCTCTGCCGTCAGTGGTTTACACATGTCAAGGCCAATGAATCGTCGTCCAGCTCCACTAACTGCCAATGGGCCCTCACTATATGCTTGATCACCAAACAATTGGCGAAGTTGATGATCTAGACACTTAGTTTCTTGGCTCATGATTTTTCCTCTCTTAATTCTCAGTTTAAAACGATGAATGATTAAGCGCTACAAGCGTTCAACAGTCCCGTACTAGGTTCCAGCTAGTCTTAAACCATCAGTATGGTACCACCAGCTTTTCAGAAACGTGAAAAGCTGTAAAACGAATGCTATCAATATACATATTATCGAGATGAGGTGTTCGTAGAATGGGGTTACCCTAGAAAGACATATCACCAGCCTCTTGATCATCAGTCAAAATTAAAACGGCATTGGGAAACGATTGTTGACTTATTAGATATTCTTCGATATAGATAAATTATTTAGTTTTGAAAAAGAAACACTCTAAACGACAAATTGTCTTAAGTAACGTTGACTTTGGATCAGAGCAGCCTTGCGGCGTTCCAACGACCCTTCATAAGATCGATCTTCGACTTCTACACAAACAGCACCATTATAACCAGTATCAGTAAGAATAGAGAAAAATCGTCCCCAATCGACATCACCCATTCCTGGTAATTTAGGTTGATGGTATTCCAGAGGGTTAGCCAAAATGCCAACTTGGTTGAGTCGTTGCTGGTCAAGACGTACGTCTTTAGCATGAACATGAAACAGTTTATCTGCAAAATTAGCCAAGGCTTGAGTATAGTCTATGTGCAACCAAACAAGATGAGAAGGATCGAAATTTAGCCCGAAATGATCACTAGGAATAGTATCGAACATTCGGTTCCAAATAGCTGGTGAAAAAGCTAAGTTTTTGCCCCCAGGCCACTCGTCATTGGTGAAAAACATAGGACAATTCTCGATGCCGATATGGATATCACATTCTTCGGCCAAATTAATCAATGGTTTCCAAGTTTTTTCAAACTGAGGCCAGTTCCCGTCAATTGAACGTGTCCAGTCCCTACCAACAAAAGTATTAACATTTTTCAGACCCAGAGACTTAGCGGCTAGAATCAAGGATTTAATATGATTGGTATAGGTTTCAGCCTCCTCCGTGTCTGGTGTTAATGGATTTGGATAGTAACCTAATCCACTAATGCCAACCCTAGTTTCGTCAACTAATTGATGAAGTTCTTCAATTAGTTGGTCATCCAGTTTTGACACATCGATGTGAGTAACTCCAGCATATCTTCGCTTAGCTATTCCTTTGGGCCAACACATCACCTCGACACAATCATAGCCAATTTCACCTGCTAAGGTCATTACTTCGGTCAAGGATAGATCGGGTAGGATAGCACTGACGAATCCAAGTTTCATTTTTCCTCCTGATTTGTTTTTTTAAAGGGAAAATTGGTTTTGTATTGATCAGCTTAGATCACATAGAATACTTAGCTTAGACCTTAGTTTTAATTCTCAGAATCGATGGTCCATCTCAGAATAATGCCCAGAGATTTATGCGGATAATTCCTCTCAGCCTCAGTATGAAAAGTTAATGTAAAATAAGATGATCAACCTTAAGTTGACCTTAACAAATATAAATATACAATAGTAATTGTGATCTATTATACTACAGTTTCCAAGGAAAAACTGCAGTCGAAGTGGTGGGACATTTAGGCTAATGGACATCAATCATTACTAATTCTTTTTCATGGAAAACATGAGATCTAATTTCGCTTTTCGATGCTGAACTGCCCTTCACCCTCTGATAGCGAATTTGAGTAATCTTCTGGACAGTCCAAATAAGATATTTTGCCAATTCTTTGTGAACGGTATAAAGTTGTAAATCAATCAGAATTAGGCCTAGAACTCGCTTTTTTTATGCTACCTTTAACTTGCTATCAGTACAGTAAAAAAGCTGACAAACCAAAATTAGCCCGCTTTTTTACTCTGAGTTGTTAAAAATTATCTAGGCCATCTAAACCAACCGATTAACTCCGGTTCTGCTTGATTATAGCCCATTGACTAGTCAGCTTTTTTTTCGGATCCACAGATAAAGCAGGTATCACTTCAATAGCACTGTACATAGCGTTGAGATCACCTTTACCTGTCTTTGCATTACCAGCAAAGTGAAAATTCATTATTTTGTCCTTGACCTCAATATCCTCATAAACTTTTATATCTATTTCATCTTTGCCTGGTGTAACATAGAGTGGTTGTACATTTTTTTCTTCAATAAAAATGTCATAACCGCGGTTGTTAGGAGACCAGTGTTCACCCACCATATAGGTAACTTGGAATTTACCATTTCCAGTATTTAGATTTAGCTTAACCGTCTGAGGAAATTGAGCCCAACAAACAGAGTGGAAAAGTTCATTATCGTAGCCGGCCGCTTTAGCCTTTTTGCCAGCTTCCTTAGTCACATTAGCAACAAGAGCCGTCTTCGGCTGTAATTTGAACCATCCTCCCCAGTTATTAGCTTTATATTGAGTTTGTCCTGCTTCCCACACTCTACCCTTGGAATCTTTAAAGGAGTCATTTATCCCACCTCTTATACGCCAAGCTTTTTCTTTTGAAAATGCAGTGAAAACCAACATAAAGAATACTAATAGGCACACAAATGGTTTATTCAATCTCATATAAATCTCTCTTATTGACAGCTATGCAAAACAATTTCAAATCAGATCACACAGACGGTGATCCTAGCACAAATAGATTGAGCTGTCAAAGATTGCTATCTTCGACACTTTTACCTGACTTAATTTCCTGTCTCTGTAAGTCAACTGCTACTAGTGTCAGAATGTGTTTAATTAGTAATAGGCAATCATAAGATTTTAAAATAATTACCTATTTAGGTTTTTGGTAAACAAGAATTCATTTCTAAAACAATTTGGGGTAGAGAAGTTAATTACTATCTTATTCACATTTCGAAGTCCTGTTTTTCATCCTAACCACCGGATGAATTCTAATTCTACGTATAGACTTAGCCCTTTCGTCTAACCTGTTAATCACAGTACTTCTTAGGTCATTCGGTTAGTAATATTCTGAGAAATACTTTTTCAATCAAAATTGGTACAGATGGTCATTATCTTAAAACACTATCTATATAGATTTTTAAAAGCAAAATAATAATGCCTTAGTCCCCACTAAACGAGTGATACTCAATCATTTCTCGATGTTCTGACGCTTTTTTTATCGTATCTTCAAAAAAGATGAATCATCTAGAAAATGACGACCGATTTTGATAAAATAACCTCACGAAGTTTAATTTAATTAAAGTTACACGAACTTCTGGTCGACAGTTTGGAAGTGCTTATGTTGTAAATTCTCGGTAACTACTTAAAAGATGTTTTAAATTGCAACGGGCGAAATTTCCTACTTACTTTCATTATTGAATCTTATCTTCCGCAACAATTCGAAGACTGTGATGAACTTTGGGAAAAACTAAAAAAACTTGTTTCAGAGGGTAACTTTACCCTAGGGAAACCATTAGTGGAATTTGAAGCGAATTTTGCTCAATTAATAGGAACAAAGTACGCCGTAGGAGTGAACTCGGGCACTGATGCAATTAAACTTTCCTTGAAGGCTTTGGGAATTGGGCCTGGCGACGAAGTGATAACTGCAGCAAACACTTTTGTAGCAACAGTTGGTGCAATTTCTGAGATTGGTGCGACTCCTGTATTTGTCGATTGTAATGATACTTTTTGTATGAACGTAGATTTAGTAGAGAAACAGATCTCCGAAAAAACCAAAGCTATCGTACCTGTTCACCTTACTGGCTATATGACTGACATGAGAAAGTTGTGTCCTTTGGCAAAGAAATATAATCTTTTAATTGTTGAGGATGCATGTCAGTCTATTCTTGGTGCGATCGAAAATAAAAATGCTGGAACGTGGGGGAAATCAGGAGCATTTTCACTGCATCCACTCAAAAATATCAACGTGTGGTCAGACGGTGGCATAATTGTAACAAATGATGAAGAGTTGGATGCCACACTACGGTTGATTAGAAATCACGGTTTGGCAGATCGAGATACTGTTGTCTCTCTCGGCTATAATTCGAGGTTGGACACGATTCAAGCAGTAGTCGGAAACTGGCTATTGCCCAGAGCGGAGGAAATCTGCGATCAAAGGATCGAAAATGCATCCTATTACGATCAAGCTTTTTCTGAAATAGAACAGATCAGAATTCCGCCACGTCCTGAGTTGTGCAAAATTGTTTATCATCTGTATATTGTTTTTGTTGAAAACAGAGATGAACTGTACAATTTCTGTCTAG
>CAYVHK010000155.1:0-10891 GCA_964451145.1 uncultured bacterium
ATCATCGGGGTAAATTTCCCCCTCAGCTGGCGAATTGGCAAAAACATATTTGACCAGCAAGTGTTTTGGTGCATCGGCCATCAATTGCACACGGACACCTGTAATACCGAGATTGTAGTACCAACCTTCAACCTTAGCATCTGGGCCGGACTCCACTTTTCGGCTCCAAGGGCTACCATTACCTAAATAATGAACCTGAGCCAAAGAAGAAAGGAGAAGACCAGAAAGGAGTATAGCGCTCAGCAACAGGGAAATAAACGATCGGCAGGAAGAAAAGAAAGACATTTTCATCATTTTAACGAATTACAATTTTACAAATTCATTTTGGAAACGGATTGACGTGAATTTTTGTTTAATCACTCCCAAATACTTCCAGCCTAAATTCAAAAATTCTAGGTGGATCTGGGTGTAGGGCTCGAATATATCGAATTTATTTATTGCCCCAAATTAATGCAAATTAATTCTTCATCATTTCGAACAAAAATATGTTTGTTAGCAAAAGCCGGATGCGACCAACAAACACCACCTCGGCGGTTAAGTTGATCTCGTGTTGGTTTGATAATTTGGGTGCGACTGATTAGATTGACTTTTTGTGGGGAAAATCTAGCCAACAGCAATTCTCCCTTCTCGTTAAATATCCACACACGATCCCCGTTTTTTACAAAGTGGGCCGTACTCCATCTTTCAATAGGAGCAATAGTAATATCTTCAAAAACACGGTCTCCTGTGGCAATTTCTAGGCAACGAAAATGGCCATAGCTATCGATGCCGTAAACATGATCTTCAATCAATATGGGAGTGGAAATCAGGGAGTGAAGACTGTCAGTTTGATGTTCATCTTCACCCTTACGGTGCCAAACCATTTCAGCTTTTAACTCGGATGGGTGTAGGCGAATTAACATTGAACCGTCAAAAAAATTGCTGATAAACAAGTGTCCTCGATGATGCACGGGCGTGGCAATACCAATCACCATTCGTGAAGGTAAACTTTCAATTTCCCAATAAGTTTTTCCACTTTCAGGCGACAAGCCAACCACATTATCACCGGTATAACAAACCAAAACTTTTTTTCCGGCTTGGTTTACCAAAATCGGCGTAGTGTAAGATGCCGAATCTGATCTGGCAGTCCACAACTCCTCACCAGTCTGCCGATCTAGGGCGACCAAGCAGGCCTTCTCTCCACCTACTTGCAAAAAAACTCTGTTTCCTTCTACCAATGGGGAGGCAGCAATTCCCCAAGTTGGCATCCGGATTTGGTAGAGTTGATTAAGATCTTTTTGCCACTTCACCTGACCTGTGTTTGCTACTAAACAATGGAGGTGGCCCATTGTTCCTAAAGCATAAGCTAGATTATTAACTATCACTACAGACGCTCGCGGGCCAGCGGTATAACCCACATTTTGGTACTGGCAGTCATAACTATAACTCCAAATGTGTTGACCTGTTCGAGCCGAAAAACAGTGGATAACTTCTACCTGTTTCGGTTTTGTTTCTCGATCCATGACATAGACCCGTCCTTCGGCAATCGTCGGCCCACTGTAACCACTGCCAATTGGTACTCGCCAGACAGGTTGGAGTTGATCAACATCGAAATGATTGATAATGCCAGTTTCTTTCCATGTCCCATCCCGGTTAGGCCCTCGCCACTGATGCCAGTCAGCAGCCACAGCCCAGCCAGAGAACAAACCGAGCAAGAATGTAAATAACAGAAACCTATTCAGCATATCATTTGATTGTAATAGATGAGCAGTGATTTGGCTAATCATTTGAGAATATTGATTAGGAGCAAAAAATAAAAAACACCCTGATTAACTTAATTGCTAGTTTTTAACGCATCTTCATTTTATCCAAATTCATTGGGATGTCAAGGTGTGAAATCAGAAGGAACTTTATACCAATTTTTTAAAATGCCGAGACTTTTTTGATTTTTCTAGTGTCGTGTGTCGATAGAAAAATTCTATTCAGCAATGGTTGACGATTGACAGTTTTTTCGTTTCAATCAGTGCTAGCCTGATCTATAGCCTGAGACAAAACTCACCGTTTTACCTGACGAGAGATGCAACAGAAACAAGACCATTGATATACTCTTCCAGGTTAGTATAACCATCGCCGTCACGATCACTAATGCCATCATTAGGATTTTCTGGATTCAGGCCTTTGGCCCTTTCCCAGTAGCTAGGCATACCATCGTAGTCAAGATCCCAATCACTTGACCGATGTTCTACAGCATAACGATCCCAACCTCCAACTTGGTTCTGTGAATCAATCAACGCTCCTTTCTGTGCCACGATGTTGGCAATAACTCGTTCGTCTACGGTGTCTCGTACTAGAGAACAACCTGAGTACTTCAGACAGTTTGTGTAAGCATCCTTAGCAATTTGTGTGGGTACGGAAAAATCGCCACAATCGATTTCTGACTTCAATTCCCAGCGATTGCGTGAAGTAGACATATATTTTCCTGTATTCGTATATTCTATTGCTGTAAAGTTGTCTGAGTTGAAGATTTCTAGCATACCATCAAAATAATTACCTTGGACGAATCCTTTAGCCTTGGTTGTGTTATGATCTTTTATTCGTAACGGCTGTACAGAATAATCTTTTGTACAAGGTCCGGGTCTATAGTAATTGCTAATGACGTTCATCTGTACACCACCTAGGTTGGTTCGTCCACTCCAATTGTAATTAATACAGTTTCGAAAGTCAACAATCCAGTTCGATCCACCTTTTTCAACACCAGAACCTATAGTTGGATGGCGATTTCGAGAGGTGGAATAAATGTTGCGGTAAACGGTTGTGTTGCTCAAACAGTCACGTAGGGAAGTGGCCATGGCATGTTCACCTTTACGATGCAGAGATCGATTAAGCGCCTCACTGTAAATTAGCCACTGTAGAGTCATGTTCTTATTTCCTCGATAATCAGAATTGCCGTCAATCCCTCAACTTAGGGATAGATGGTCGAGAATAATCTGATCGTTATAGTCCACAGTCATTACATCCGGTCCTGATCCTTTTTCCTTGTTCTCGTCACCCAATCTTATACGCATGTAACGAACAATAACATGCTTACTGTTTTTGATAGAAAAGTTCTGATCACGTAAGGTAATTCCTTTACCTGGAGATGTCTGACCGGCCAAAGTCAAATAGCTTTTACCCTCAATAACCATTGGGCTTTTTAAAGTAATAGTGCCTGCAACTTCGAAGACGATCGTCCGAGGCCCTTTAGCAGTCTTAATGCCGTAACGCAACGACCCTGGCCCAGCATCGTTCAGGTTTGTGACACGGTAAACATCTCCTCCTCGACCGCCAAGGGTATACTTGCCAAATCCCTCTGCTCCAGGAAAACTAGGTATTCGGACAGTATCTGCGATACAATCACACGCTAAAATCAGAATAAGCGCATTTACAACCCGTGCGATCTCACAAAGACCAATTAACCTATGATAATTTTTCATTAGCTTTTACCATTCGTAGTCCAACCACACTAAAAAATAGAATTTTTAATTTTATTGAGCATTAGTGCCGCCAGCCCAAATAGTGAAAAAACAACAATTTGGGGATTATAATTTTAATGATTCCAGATCAGTCGAGTGCTAATTATATAGGAACTCTTTACTGGTTTTATGACGAGAAATTGACCAAAACAAATCAGATGAGTGTCAATGATATAATGAATGATCAGTGTGTTTAATTCTGGTCAAGCCCAGAGGTTGATTAACCGTTTTTCGGTTCGTCCAGATAATCTTTCAAGTGATTTTTCCGCAGAAGAATCTCCAGCCAAATGGGCCAGCATCAACCGTCCTTCTTCTAGGCATAGCATATCTTGTTGTGGCAGTATCTCTCTTAGAAGGAAAAGAGCATATTTAACAAGCCGAAATGGACCATAGACTCGGACGGATTCACCAAGAATAGATTCTACTGCCACTGAAAAAAGATCCTTGATACTGGTTGTTAAATCGGAATGTTCTAAAGTAGGTGAAAGAACTATTGTATAGTACCAACCAAATAGTGACCCAGTTTCGCAACCGTGTGCATCGCTAACACCCACGATTGGCAGTTCATTACCCTTAGCACGTTCCTCGTAGTAACGAGCTACTTGTAGTGTATTGGAATTGACCGCTTGACGATCGTAACCACCTAGTAGTTCATATGCATCGAACGGTTGTTTTTCCAGTAAATAGGAGGTTAAAGCCCCGGCAGGTGAATAACGGTGGCCAGTAAACCAATAAGGATGGCAGAAGACACCCAAGCCTCCTCCCTGTCTAATTTTTTCAAAAGACCAACAACAAGAAGCATACTGATAACGATCTACACCTATAGGGAGAGGCCCAAGTTGCTGGTCAATTTGATCCACTTCTGCCTGATATTTATTTTTGTCTTCAAACAGGTCATTGACGCTAAAGCTACCACCAAAATTGATAATGTGGACTGGATTATTTGGAGGGTGCACCTCCTCACCTGGGTAAATACGCAGATCGATCGGAACCCCGGCGTAAGCTTGTTGTGCTTTCAATGAAGGTGTGTATTTTCGATGATCGGTTAGAGCCATAAAATCAAGTCCAATCCGTCGACAACATCCGGCTACATATCCCGGTGATTCTCGACCATCAGACAGGTGGCTGTGCATGTGTATATCACCCTTGTAAGGTTTTCGATCGAACAGATCAGATTGAACTGAGTAGAGTCGAAATTCACCCACTGACCTTCGGTTATTCTCCCCAACCTCTTCTACGAGTAACACATGTTCCTGTTCCCCTTCAAAGTATTGAAGTATCTGTAAGGTGCCATTTAATACTTTGAGTTTTTTTCTATTTTGTTTAGGCCAACCACTTTGATGAGAAATTTCTTCTACTGGATAATAGGTGACCTCATATTGTCGATCGGAATTGAAATGAACATGATCGAATAGTGATCGGATTTCAACAGTGGTTTCCCTATCAGCAGGCACTACTTTTGGTAACAATTCAAAAAAACAGTTTTCGGCTTTCATTATTATTTTAGCAATGATTAAGTTTTGAGTGATCTAATCCATATTAATTACAAACAAAAATAAACATTCTCAACACCCAATTGTCAAATACGTTTGTTGTTGACATGATCAATTTTATTCACTTTCACTATTATCAATATGTTTTTGTTCATTCACGTTTAGGATAATTTTTAATGTATTATAACAATCCAAACGATGAGGTTGAACAACACCGAGATACAGTTTAAACCAGTCGGTCTTTACTGAAGAGTAGTGTTAAATTTAGCATGGCTGAAATGAGTTAGGTGAAATTTGCAACCTTATTTGTTAAATCAGCCACCAATATTAGCTTAAACACGCGTCCTAAAGGTTAAGATCTTAGCTAATTAAATCAATGTTTCCCATTTTTAAACTTCGTATGTTTTCCATTGATCTTCACAACCTAAACCTCGCCTGACATGTAACAACCCTTTTTCTGCTTCCGCTATATAGCCGGAGATCGAATACATTCCCTCTGCTCCGTGGCGACATATCCCAGCTGGATGCCCGTCGTGGTCAGCCAGAATCTCTTTTATCACCTGTACCGATAACTGTCCCAAATTTTCTTGGAACAGTTGTCTGGCTCGGTCCAGTCTTCGACAAGAATCAGCTAAGACATAGCTTTCTTGGGATGCCCAATCAGGTGTTAGTGCATGATTAGTATGTACCAATCCCTCAGGCCACACATCTTGCCAAATGGAATTACCTGAAGGGTAGATTTCAATATCACAAATCTGGCCACTGCCATCGCAAATGACTTTGTTGATTGCAGAGCACATTTTGACGTTTTTCAGTAGGTCTAAGCATTTAGCCAAACTATCTTGCTCTAGTAAAATTCTCTTGACTGGATAATGGGGTAAACCATATTGCCACTGATAGCCATATAGTGCATTGGTAAAATGGGCGACACCATGTTGATTCAGACCTGCGTATCCCAATTGTCCAGCAAAGGTAAATATCAAGGCCCGAGGTTTACCAATCGGTTTTAAATGCAGCAGAATTGCAACTTCTTCATAATCGGGTTCTAAATCTTGGTTCTGTCCAATCAGTGTTAATCCATTAGCAGTATTTTGGCCTGTAAAGGCAAAGGCGGTACATCCACCATCTTCTGTTCGGCTGGCTTCGGCTCGCGCTTGACACAAAACAGCTTCTTCTAAACTTATATCTGCACCATCGGCTAAACCTTCAATTTCAGACACCAGATCGCTACTGAGTTGGTTAATTAAAGGTAAGAAAGTCATAGCTCGGCGAGCTAGAATATCTATGCTTTGGCCTGTTAACTTCTCAATCCAGCACAAATACTTTTGAATTAGCCCCTTAACTTGGCTACCATGCTCATAGCCTAACTGATAGGGAGTACCTGAAACTTCAACTAGAGGGAATTCATTGATCATAATCAACTATTCAAGGATTGTTTTCATTCTATTATATTGGTGCCTAGATAGATAAATTGAGATGGAAATATACAAAAAGCTCCAACTAATTTTTCTTATCTTTCCCAATATTTATGTTCGTTTGTAATCGCTCCTGTTTATTAATCGACTATTCCCGAACTACATAAATGATCTAATTGCTTGCTTGTCAAAAGTTAATAGGAACCATCTGTTCCTTTTTGCCCTCTACTTTGACCTGGATTCATATGTTAAGACAATTTGTTCCAGTTACTCATTTTTAATTATCTGTGGCTTCAGCATCGATCTTGTAAAGAAATCAAAATAACCAATGTGATCTATTACTTTTTACACAAATAACAATTATTCTGACATCGATGCAAACTGATAGCTATGGTCTAAATTTGATGTTAACCCAACGTGTTGCTAATTTGCCAGATAGTTCTACCGAGGCAGTTCCATTATATTCCAGCATGAATAGGCCACCAGCATAGCCTTTGTAGGCATGAGCGTTCTTGATCCCACCTTTCTTAGAACCAATACTGTGACTAGTTCGGATTTGGAATTTCCCATCATCACCGGAACGAATGTTTTCCCATTTAGCAATTAGCCCTTTACTGTTTTCGCCCGTGCTGAATTCAACACTATCTTGCCCTATTTTGTGAGCCGTTGCAGAAGATTTATAAGTGAAGTTTTCAGCTCCCATAATTTTCCAGTTAGTTACTCGATCTTTATAATCTGGGCCACCATTTCTGTTAACTGTTCCCACAAAGGTATAGATGGCATCTCGTTTTAGTCCTGAAAATATCAAATCTAGATGCCATCCAGGGCCATCGTTATAACTCATATTGCCATTGGCATCAACAATGTCGCCGAAAAGTTTATCGGCATCACTACCATCGTCGAACATCGATTCGTCTTTGGCCCAGTTAATTGCATTTCCTTGGGATTTATGTTCAACAAAACTAGCCGTTACCCCCGTTCCCGCACCCGTTTTAAACTGAACTAATTTCCCTTCTTCCGGAAATGGATTACCTCGACCGAGTCCATAGTTGGTAACGTTTTTCTTTTGAAATTGGACGCCTTTTTCGTAGACACAATCATTATATGCCCTCCATTCTGCGACTACACTAAAGCTCATTGAAATAGAGACTAATAAAACCATCCATTTTTTATCTGTCCATCTATGATTGGCAGAAATCGTTTTTGTTTTTTGATTCAATTGAAAGTATTTCATGTTTCAATTTCCCTATTATTTCTATAATTTAACAGAAGATGAAACCATCTTTGTCTCAGGCAATTGATGGATGTTTATCTAATTTTGAATTTACTATCCCCGAGTATGTATAGAAAGAAAGATTGTAAGATCGATAGGAATAGGCAAGATATATACACTTCTTTCGGTTGAGAGACGAATTCGCACTCAACCCCTGACTATATGCAATTTTTTAGCGGATCGCAATTGGGTTGCCTGGTGATCCTGTGGCCCCTTTTAGTCGAAGTGGGGTGAAGATAAAGGCAAATTCGTAGACTTTATCTTCTGCCAAATCAGCAGTAATGATATTTTCCAAGTTATAGATGCCATTCTTAACCAGAAATAGCTGATGCACCGGAAAAGCTAAAGATTCATCCGGGTTGGGAATAACTTCAATACCCCAATTGTCTGATGCCACCATGACGATCTCTTTTTCTACTAGAAACTGTCCAGCAGATAGACCAATTCCGGGTTCAGTATCTATGTACTTTTCGTTGTCGACCATCCAATGTTGTCCCCAGCCAGTATGGATTAGGACTGCATCTCCAGGCCGAATTTTGGTCTTTTGTTGTAACAAAGCCCCTTTCAAATCTTTATCTGTGATTTCGTAACTATCAGGTAATCGGTCTAACTGTTTATAAGCGACGATGTCAATTAAAACACCTCTAGTAACTATTGGCCCAACTTGTTCGACCCCAAGTTTATTAAATCCTTCTGGTGTAATAATGTCTGACTGCTTAAGACCATTGTAGCAAAGATCTCCAATGCTTATGTGCGCTAAGGCATCAAACTGCGTCCCCACCTGTCCCAGTTCCCCACTGACTATTTCTTCATGCCAAGTCAATTGGTTTTTCCCGAGGGGACCTGACATTTTAGGAATACGCAAACTGAAATGGCGTGTCCCAAATACAGGCATTCCAGTTTCATAAAGTCGCCCCAACTGGTACACTTGACCGGTTTTGATTAATTTGCTCGCTGCTAAGACTTTCTCTGGCGTCAGACGATTAGCGGCTCCTCGTTGATCTGTCTTGCCCCAAATCGATGGATGCCAATTGGATTCATGACCATCGCTCCAACCAAGTAAGGTTAGGGCAAACATAAAAAAGATAGTTGATATCAGTTTTCGGTTTGTCATTGATTTATTCTCTATTGCTTACTTTAGCGTTACTATTTTCCATTCAATGGTTGACAGATCTTCTTTAGTAAAGTTTGATGTCGAACTTAGCTTGCTAGCCGCAGTCTTTATTTCAGCTAATCAGGTTGATAAATGTAGCGTGGAAAACGGTTTCCTAGTTATTCAGTAAATTATTCCAATGACCAACACCACTCTATCAAAATTTAGAATTATTAACAAGAAATTGTGACAAATAATTTTGTCGTTACAATTAAGTATCTTTTTGGAGTTTTCTACCCAACAACAGAACATATGAGGATTTATAAAACTTTTCAATTTCAAACTGGAAGAAACTGATTAACGTAAGGATTAAGAAAGTTAGGGGTGAAAAAATAGGTCAGGATACTTATAGGAAATTTCGCCTTTCCATTTTTGCCAAATGAACCAATTTTATGTTTCTCCATTGATAGAATCATTAGCCCGAATTTGGTTTGTTTTTACCAGTTAATTATGACGTTATTAATTAAATTAGCAGACTGGTTGTTCAGTTGGCATTTGGTTGTTTTTTTAATAACGATCAAGGAAACCGAATACAAATGGATCGTAGTTATTGTAGCAGTTAAAATATCAACCAACCACTATTCCAATTTGGACCAAGGGCTTGGGTCAACATAACCTTCTGACTCGTAAGGGTCTTTACCTTTAACTGGAATTATACCTCGGTAGTTGTTTTCACCATGCCATGACAATAGAGTGTTAGCACTGCTGTAGTGAATGGTCAGAGCTGGTCGGGATTGGCTACTATAGTTCTTTTTGGAATTGTGTAACAAGTAACCGGAAAAAAAAAGCACACTACCGGCAGACATTTCGATTGGTAGGGCCTCACTATCGTTAAAGCCTCGAGCGATAGGCATACTATCCACATCAGGTAGGTCATGGGCGTAACGCTTGTAGATAACGCCCGATTTATGGCTGTTGGGAATGATCCATAGACAGCCATTGTTGATAGTTGCATCAGATAAAGCTATCCACACTCCAGTTAATGAACGATCACGTGTAGGAATGGCTGATTCGTCTTGATGCCAAGGACTTCCGTTGCCGCCAGGTTTTTTAGTGACAAACATCGTTTGCACACATTTGTAGGCTCCATTCCAAAAAGGAACATTCGCCCCTACGATCAAATCCAAAATACGGCACAGGTTCGGGTGATTAATGTATTGGCGGATGGTTGGGCTATAAGTATGAGGTTGGCCAATATACATGTAGCGACCAAGTAGGCGCTGATCATCCGGTGGCCAATCGACTGGATCAATAGTCGACCCATCATAGTGGCCCTGATTGATTTTTTCAAGATCGGTTCGAATTTCGTCCTGAACCTCGTTGGTAATCAATTGGTCTACCAAAACAAAACCATTTTTAACGTAAAATTGAGTCAATTCTGAATCAATTATCGAGGTGAGGCGAAAGTGAGGTAGATTGGCCATTTTTATTCACTCCGTTTTTAAATATACCCAAACTGACTTTTGGTTCAATGCGATTACAAACCAATGGTGAAATTGAATTTCTAATAGTTCAGAATACTTGAAACCTGATAGGCAAAAAAGCAAAGGTGACGTAGAGAAAATTTGCACCAAAACGACGTGTGGAAGATAATATCATTGCTATTTTTTTGACACAATTTCCCACGCAAGATATAACTTATAAACAAACGTCTTACATCCGAGATGTTTTAGAGCCATTGAATCTTTGAACATCTTAATGGTCATCAATAATACAGACACTCCAATATAATCTATTTCTGAAACATAATTTATTTTGAAGTGGTTACTTGACAAACATTTTGCCCACTATTTTTCGTCAGGTTTGGGAAATGAAGAGTTTATTACAACTATTGTTGCTTTTGTAGTTTGCTATCCCAATTCGAATTTACGTACACCTAGATTTCACACTACCTTTCTGGTAGCTTATTGGCAAATAAATCGCTCAAGATGAAATGAAAAATAGGAGAAAAAGCAATCAAAAAAATACAAATCAGATAGGACAATTTGAGTGTGTTTTTTGTCAATAAGGTCAAAAATGAACAATTTTCTTGGTAACCCCAATATTGACTGAAGAGCAATTTTTCG
>CAYVHK010000156.1:0-10718 GCA_964451145.1 uncultured bacterium
TGAAGATCGTTTTACCAAGTTGGAGGAAGGAACAGTTGAATTATTTGTTTAAATGGGTATCAATGCTAAACAAATGACAGGTGAAATTTTCTCCTGGTTCACTTACAAAAGAGGAACCGACGCTATTTTCTTTCAGTTCGATGGGCACAAGGGAGCTGGTACAGCTGGAATGCGGATCAAAAGTGGAGGTGGTTGGCATGATGCCTACAGTAAGCCTGTTAAATGGAAAAAAGAGAAGTCCACCACATAGCTATGCTTGGGGCTCCGAGGGCTTAAAACTATATTTGGATGGGAAATTAACAGCTGAAGATGAATTCAAGGGAGGACCTAAACAATCTGCAAAAACCTTCAGCATAAACAATGTTGAACCAGAAAAAGTCGGAAATTTTGCTTCCAAATGTGTAATTGACGAAGTACGACTATCTGACCATCAAAAGAAGCCAGATCAATTAATCTTAGACCCAAAAGAATTCTTTCCAGTTGATCCGCAGGGAAAAATAACTACGACTTGGAGCTATCTGAAAAGATAAGTTAACTGACAACTTTACTGGGTCCATGAAATGTAACAGTAATTGTTAAGGT
The DNA here is from genome assembly GCA_964451145.1 of uncultured bacterium. Classification (GTDB taxonomy): domain Bacteria; phylum Poribacteria; class WGA-4E; order WGA-4E; family UBA9662; genus TMED15. The sequence goes on from CAYVHK010000156.1 coordinate 583, forward strand.
TTTTTTGCGAGTATAATCCATATCTAGTAGGTCTGAAAGGATTCTATTGGCTGAAGTTGCTGGTGAAATTATATCTGTGATTTTGACCGATTCACCTGCCGAAGAATTACAGCTTTGTCCCGATTTTTCTAGCATAATTTTTTATTCCAGTAGTTAAATTCATAGTTTGTTAGGTTTTTGGTTAAATTCCGTTAATTATTTCATTAGTCTTTATTTTCTAAATCTCTCGTTAAATTATCAAGGAACAGAGTTATTATGACAAATAAACTTCGATTCGGTATTATTGGTATTGGTGGGACTATCGGTGGGACTACCAGAATTTTGGCTGATGAACCAGAAGCAGAACTAGTTGCACTAGCTGACCCCGATCCAAACCGTCGAGCGCGTGTTCTAGACAAAATTCAGGGAGTACAAATTTTCGATGACTACAAAATCATGTTACAACAAGCCGAACTCGATGCTGTTTGTATTGGTCTTCCAACTTGGATGCACGCACCGGCAACTTACGATGCACTGGAATGTGGCCTGCATGTTCTCTGTGAGAAACCACCTGCTAATAATGCAGAAGAAATGAAACCTTTAGCTAAGCTAGCATCAGAGAAAGATTTATCTTGTATGTTTGTTCGTCAATCACGTTTCACACCACAATTGATAGCAGGACGACGTTTAGTTTTTAATGGTGAATTGGGAGATGTTTATTATGCGGATACTCGTTGGGTGCGCACTCGATGGTGCTCGGGAAAAGGTTGGAGACACGATAAAGCAAAAGGTGGTGGAGTCTTATTAGATTTAGGTATTCATGCTATCGACAATGCTTGGTTTATGATGGGTTGTCCTAAGCCTACGGAAGTGACGGCCGGTTTATATATGGCCTTTTCAGATTTAGCACCGGCAGAACAAATCTACACGGCCGATGATGCTGCTTGCGGTTTAGTACGATTTGATAATGGTTGTGTCTTACACTTTACTGTCGCTTTTTCACTTAACACGGCCGACAGTAAAACTTCAGAAGACGGTAAACCCATCGCAACCGAATTCCAACGGGTGAGTTTGCATGGAACTAAAGGTGGTTTAGAAGATGGACGTCAGTTAATTGGTACTCCTCAAGGGGTCAAAGTAAAAACACTGGATACCTCGGCCTATAAAGGTGATGCCGTTACTCTACAAACCCGCGAATTTATTCGGTCAATCAAAGAAGAAGATCAGCCGCTTAATTCGGCCGACCAAGCAGTAATGTTGATGCAAATATTAGATGGAGCCATGGAGTCAAGCAACATAGGAAGATCGGTAGCAATTGAAGGATAAGATAATTCTGTGATATCATGGTGTGTGTTTCTATTTCTTAACTAGACCAATAATCAATTTCGCTAATTCTACTCGAGGAGTTTCTTATGGCTATTTTTCTTCACACTCGCATTCGCGTCAGCGATTTAGACAAGTCAATCAAATGGTACGAAGATCATCTTGGATTTCAGGTGACCAGTCGGAGTGATAAATCACCGGCAGGTAACCAAATTGTTCATCTGGAGTTGCCTGGTAATGATCACACTTTGGAATTAACCTACTCTGATGACTATGATCTCCATGTACCAGAAGATTTAATGCACTTTGCGATCGGAGTACCTGATCTAATTGCCTTCTGTGATCAACTGGAAAATGAAGGAGTTGAAATTTGGCCTAGTGATTGGCGACAAACCTTTCCAACAGGACGTAAAATGGCCTTTATAGATGATCCTGATGGTTACGAAGTGGAACTACTCGAACGTGCCGAAGACTAAATTTGTTGAATAAGGTGTCTACTAGCCATGAATCTTACCTACTAACCGAAAAAATAAATACTGATTCAGTTGATATTGATCTAAAATCAAGTGCCGAAATCGTTTCGATTTTTCAGCAGGAGGATCGAAAAGTGTTCGTTGCTGTTGAAGAGCAATCTCCTGCTATCGCTACTGCTATCGATATGGTGGTAGCCGCTTTTCGGGATGGTGGTCGCCTCCTTTATATAGGAGCGGGTACCAGTGGCCGACTAGGTGTATTGGATTCTTCGGAGTGTCCACCAACTTTTAATACCGAAGCGGGGCAAGTCCAAGGGCTGATCGCTGGAGGGGACCGGTCGTTACGTCGGTCAGTGTTATCTGATGATGATAATCCTAAAATGGGTCGTCAGGCTATTCGTGATAGCGCAGTTTCTGACGTCGATGTTGTAGTCGGTATTGCTAGTAGTGGTCGAACTCCATATGTTCTAGGTGGTTTAGAGCAAGCGCATCAACTTCAAGCCAAAACGATCCTTATTTGTTGTGTGCCACCGAGTTCAAAGGATACTACCACTGATTGTATTGACCACTACATTCGACTACAAGTTGGACCAGAGATTATAGCAGGTTCAACCCGTTTGAAGGCTGGCACAGCTACCAAGTTGGTTCTAAATATGCTGACAACGGGAGCCATGATTCAGACGGGACGAGTTTACGGCAACCTGATGGTTGATTTACAGGCAAATAATAATAAAATCAGAGACCGAGCACTAAGAATTGTAATGACTGTTACTGGTTGCGAACTGAAGTCAGCTGAAACTGCTCTGAATCAGGCTAATGGGCGTGTAAAAGAGGCGATTGTCTGCTTAATTAGAGGAGTAAATGTACCAACGGCGATTAAACTGCTGAAGGCGGAAAGCGGATTTTTGCGGGCTGTTTTGACCACTCCGGATCCTAGTTGATTTCAGCCAAAATTACCTTTTTGGTTGGAGGATCAATCGGTAGCGCGCTGTATCGTAGGCAAATTGATCTTCAGTAGATAGTGGTATTGGGAGTACTTCTTCGTTAATTAAGAACTCTTCTCCCATTTTTGGGTACCTGTGGATGTAGCGACGACGTAATTCATCCCAAGGCATTGATGTCCAATCAGGTTTTCCAGGTTGACCTAGGTCTTCTTGTAAGTCATAGATACCATAATAATTGCTAGGATTTTCAAAGAAATGAGTCAACAATTTGCCGCACTCAGCCAAACCATAGTTAGTGCCCCATCCCTCGTTTCGTGCTGGTGGTAGACTGTTAGATAGCTTGGAATCAGTTGGTAAAAGGCGGTTAGTTACTTTTTTCTCCAGTTGACTTGTGTGTATCGGTTGGGTAACTGTTGACTCATTTCTTTTGTCCATTGTCAATCTAATTATCAAGATGGTAGCGCTGACAACTAACAATACAATACCTACAATGAAAAGGCCAACACGTTTGATTTGCATGACTTTATCCTTATAAGCTGCTAGGTTCTGAATAACAACGGAGACTAAATTGTGAAAATTGCTTACTTCGATTGCTTTTCTGGTATTAGTGGAGACATGACGTTAGGAGCTCTGGTCGATGGCGGGGTTGATCCCAAACAAGTTGCTGACGAACTGGCTAAACTGAATGTCAATGACGAATTTACTCTGTTTTTTGAAAAAACTAAAAAACAGGGAATCTCAGGTACAAAGGCCACTGTGTCTGAAACGAAAGATCATCACCAACATGGCCGTTATTTAGCCGATATTTTTCACTTACTGGATGAAAGTAAATTAGATGATAAAATCATCGATCGATCGAAACATATTTTTGATCGATTAGCTACTGCTGAGGCTGTTGTCCACCAGATGCCAAAATTAGAGGTGCACCTGCACGAGGTTAGTGCTATCGATTCAATTATTGATATTGTTGGCTCAGTAATCGCTTTAGACTTGTTGAATATTGATGAAATTTATGCCTCCCCAATTTCAGTCGGTAGCGGTTTTGTCCATTGTTCTCATGGATCAATGCCCGTGCCAGTACCAGGAACAATGGAGTTGTTAAAAAATGTGACTATCCGACAAACGAAAATTCGTAAAGAACTAGTCACTCCGACCGGCGCAGCTATTATCACCACATTAGCTGACGGTTTTGGCCCAATACCAGAATTGACTGTAGAGCAAACAGGGTATGGTGCTGGTAGTCGGGATTTACCTGATGTACCAAACCTTCTTAGAGTTATTATCGGAGAAAAAAAAACGATCTAATCTCAAAAACAGCTCAAATTGCATCCTCAACCGACCAAATTGCTGTCATCGAAACGAACATAGATGATCAATCCGCCGAAATCACCGCTTGGGTCATGGATCAACTGATGTCAGCTGGAGCTTTGGATGTTTTTCTAACGTCAATACTAATGAAAAAAGGACGACCAGCCACTAAAATAACAGTTCTTTCAACAATCCAGCAACAATCAGCGCTGACTCAGTTGCTACTGCAACAAACCACCACATTTGGTGTTCGTTCCTATTTGGTTAACCGACAAAAACTAGATCGAGACTTGGTTCAAGTAAAAACCAAATGGGGCCTAGTAACAGCCAAACGTGGACTTTGGAACGACAACGTCGCCAAGATTGTGCCAGAATACGAAGATTGTAGACGGCTAGCAGAAGCTAACCAAGTCCCACTACGAACCGTCTACGAAGCAGTTATGCAAGAAATTAACTTGGTTGAAAATCAGTTCGCCGATTCGTAAATCAAATCTAGAAAGTACTGCTTTTGTTAGTAGAGGTACACCATCGCATGGTCATCAAATGATCGATCAACACACTCTTGGCTTCTGGCGTACCGATATACTTTAAGGCTTCAACTCCATAGCCACGTACATAACGGTCGTTATCCTTCAAGGCGTCCTTCAAAGCTGGGACAGCTTCTTCTGCCGCTGAACCTATTCTTGCAAGAGATAAGGCTGATGTGAATCGGGTCTGCTTATCTTCATCTCTGACCAATGCTCTGGCTAAAGCTGGTACTGATGTGTCAGTGTTTCCTTGGATAATACCCAATGACTCTACAACATTTCGACGAATAACCACCGATTCATCCTCTAACAAAGAAACCAATCTTGGCACTGATTCGACTGCGTTTATCTCGCCTAAAACATAGGCTGCATATCCCCTAGTATCAGCGGATTCATGATCAAGCAATTCCGTTACCTTCTCCTCTACTGAAGAACCAACAGCTGTCAAGGCATGAGCCGCATGGCGACGAATCGTTTCGTTTTCGTCTTGTAGGGCATTTGCCAACGATTCGATGGAATTTTCACCGATTGCACCTAAAGCGTAAGCTGCATTCAAGCCAACTGGCTCGGACGGATCTTTTAGGGCTTGGATTAAGGTTGAAATTGCCTCGCTTCCATTTTGGCCTAGTGTCCCCAAGCGGTTGGCAGCCTCCATTCGTTCTGGCTGGGTACCGATGCGCAAATCCGTAATCCATCTGCTGATTTCGACCTCGCTGGCCGAAGATACCGTCTTTTCTTCGCCACGTCCGCTGGACCAATTCCACAAATGTTGCCACATGATGCTTTGATCGTTTAACAAAGGAGAATTCGATGGTGGCTGCCAGTCAGTATCTTGGTTGTTCCAAGTTGGAGTCATTGGTTGTTTCATTCGAATGAATTCGAACTTTAGCATGTAGCGAGTTAAATCAGTCCGATTTGCAGTAGCTTGATGCCACAAATCGTAATGGATAATTGCCATAGTACCAGCTTCACCAATAGCCGAAAACTGAATTTCAGATGAGTCCTGTTGTCGAGAAAGGTAATAAGGTGTTCCTGGCATGACCGCTGTTGGTCCAATTTCGACTGGTGTATCTTGTGGATAGTAGAATGCCATAGCCCACCAACTGTGATGGTTGCGGACTTTACCGTATCCCCAATAGCTATCTTTGTGCCAACCACCACCACTGCTACCTGATCGATTGGTATGTGGGTGGCGATGTGGATGCATCATGTAATTAGGGCCAACAACACTAGTGAAAGCACCACGCACAGTTGGATGATTAAACACATCTTGAATTTCTGGTACACGTGGGAGTAGGTTGTTACCAGGGTTACCATCCATATCCACCACGCCGTCTAACTTTTTATAGATTGTTTCGTGAATACTTTTAGGCAGATCGGGTTTGATAATCACGAATCCGTTGGTCAGAAATTTACGCATCTGTTCATCAGTGAATAGGTCGCTAGTATTAACGGGGGGTAAATTGGTATCAATCATGCTTTATGCTCCAGTTTGTAAGTTTAGATTAATTTACTATGCCTGTTATTACTTGATTAACAGCAGTTTTCCAACCAGCCAATTTTTCCTGTCGAAAAGTGTTATTCATGGAAGGCATGAAAACTTGGTCGATTTGTCGGTACTTTTCGAGTTCTGTTACATCTTTCCAAATACCGACAGTCAGTCCTGCTAGATAAGCAACACCAAGGGCAGTTGTCTCAATTTGTTGGGGACGTTCAACTGGTCGATCTAATAGATCAGCTTGGAACTGCATCAGAAAATTATTAGCAACAGCGCCGCCATCTACTTTTAGACGCTCGAGGGATATATTGGCTTCATTTGCCATCGCCTGCACCACATCTACTGTTTGATATGCTATTGACTCCAAAGTAGCTCTCACGATTTCGGCTCGTCCAGTACCACGAGTCAGGTTAACAATCGCACCCCTAGCTGAAGCTTGCCAGTACGGTGTTCCTAGGCCGGTAAAGGCTGGTACTACATAAACACCGCCAGTATCGTTTATACTGTTGGCAATTTTTTCGGTTTCTTGCGCACTCTTGATAATCTGTAACTCGTCTCGTAACCACTGAACAGCAGCACCTGCCACAAAGACACTACCTTCCAAAGCATAGGCTTTTTGATCAGAAGTAGAACAAGCTAAAGTAGTTAATAATCCTGATGATGAAACCATCCGTTGATTGCCAGTTTGCATCAATAAAAAACAACCCGTGCCATAAGTGTTTTTGATACTACCGGCTTGTGTACAGAGCTGACCGAAAAGGGCTGATTGCTGATCTCCGGCTATACCGGCAATAGGAATTTGGTCTGGCAAACCATCAACATCTTTAGTTAAGCCGAAATGGTACTTTGAAGGGTGTACATCGGGAAGCATTGGTTCAGGAATTTGAAATAGGTCAAGGAGATCAGAAGACCATGCCAATTGCTCAATATCGAATAGTAAAGAACGAGAGGCATTGGTTCGGTCGGTTGCGTGAACCATCCCACCAGTTAGTTGCCAGAGTAACCAAGTGTCGATAGTACCGAAGGCTAACCGACCTCGCTTAGCCATTTGGCGGTCAGCATCCACTCGGTCTAAAATCCAAGCGATCTTAGTGGCAGAAAAGTAAGGGTCTATCACCAAACCTGTCTTTTGCCGAACCCACTTCTCATGCCCAGTTTCTCTTAATTTAGAACACAGATCAGCAGTCCGCCGGCATTGCCAGACGATAGCGCGGTACACCGGTTGACCAGTTTGACGATCCCAAACAACCGTTGTTTCCCGTTGATTGGTAATGCCAATGCCCACGAAATTCCTATCGGGATAAGCTAGTTGGCCAATTAATCTTTGTGTTGTTCGCCAGATCTCAATCGGATCATGCTCTACCCAACCAGGTTGAGGATAGAACTGTTTGGATTCACTGTAGGCCCGATCAACAATCTGGCCACTAACATCAACTACTAGTACGGTCGTACCGGTTGTTCCTTGGTCTATGGAAAGAATATAGTCGGTAGTCGCCATCTGATTATACTTGTTAGGGTCGAAAAAACCCAGTAGTATCAGCTGAGCTTAATCAGTCAGTTGAACTACTGGGTTGGACAAAGTACCAAACCCAGCAATCTCAATTTGTACCAAATCACCATCTGCTAATGGCAGGTCAGGCGGGGTTATAATGCCAGTTCCGGTAGAAACAACCGTTCCCACTGGAACCGGGTTGTGTTTCAAAAGGCATTCGGTCAGTTGTTCAAACTTCCAGTTGATCTGGTTGGTATTAACTTCACCCCGATAAATTAGTTCATCTTTTCGGATAATGCGACATTTAATATCTAGATTATACGGATCATCAATTTCGGATACTGTTAGCAACATTGGACCTAGGGAGCAACAACCGGTATAAATTTTGGACTGAGGTAAGTAAAGGGGGTTTTCTCTTTCAATGTCCCAAGCTGACACATCATTACAAATAGTGTAACCAATGATTTCGCCATCTCGGCCGAGAACATAGGCTAACTCGGGTTCTGTCGCGGTGAAGGTCGAGTCGCTACGAATTCCAATGCCTCCCCCAGAACCAACGCAACGTTCAGATGTAGCTTTGAAAAACAATTCAGGTCTTTCAGAATTATAAACTTGATTATAGATATCCGATTGGCTATCATCATCTCGCATGTCAGCGCTACGTTTATAGGTAACACCAAATGCCCAAACCTCTGGCGGGTCAATAGGCGACAAAAGATGCGGTACATCAGAACTGGTTGGATTCTCAAGTTGGGAAAACTTCAGTTTGCCATTTTTGTTCGTTTCTCTCTCGTTCGAAACAATGTTAGATTGTGGAGAGGCGAGAGATAACTGTTCTTGGATATCAGCGAGGATAACCCCCAAACTGACCCCCTCTTCAATAGACATTTTAAGTAAATCAAGAACCGTAGAGGAGTCCTTGGTGGTTACATCTACAATCTCACCTTCTCGCGTAACAACACCAACACGTTTACCTTGTCCAGGTAAATAATATTGAATGAGTTTCATGATTTACCCCTTTGTAATCCTATTCATACAATACAGCCGTATCAATTCTTTTATAGTCAAGGATTTCCATTTCAGAAAACAAGATTTTTATTTCTCGTTCAGCGTTTTGAGCGGAATCGGAAGCGTGTACCACATTGTGAGACAAATGATTGGAAAAGTCACCGCGAATAGTTCCAGGTCTTGATTCTGCTGGATTAGTAGCCCCATTAAGCAAGCGCACAATCTCTACAGAATTTTGCCCTTCTAAACAGATGGCAACTATTGGATCAGTTGTCATAAAATCAACTAAGGACTGATAAAACGGTTTATCGCAATGCGGTTGGTAAAGCTCAGTTGCCATTTGATTTGACAGGTATAACAATTTCAGTGCAACCAGTTTTAAGCCTTTCCGTTCATAGCGGTGAAGAATCTGACCTACCAAACCTCGCTGAACTGAGTCTGGTTTAATAATAGCTAACGTTCGCTCAATACTCATTATTTATCTTTCCAGTGCTTTTTGAATGCGATCTAAGCCTCGATTGATCTCAGTCTCAGAAGTTGCAAAGGAAAAGCGCATGTGGTTATCGGCACCAAAACCGCCGCCCGGTACAGCTCCAACTTTAGCCTGATCTAGCAGGTAGGTCGCCAAGTCTTGCGAATTGTTAATTGGATGACCATCGATCGTGCGACCATAGTGAGCTGAAAAATCAGGAAAAATGTAGAACGCACCTTGTGGCTTGACATACTCAACACCATCAATGTTGTCAAACCTTTGGCAGATCAGATCGCGTCGTTTTTGGAAGGATTTTAGCATTTCTGCCACTGGTTCTTGTTGGCCTGAAATAGCAGCCAAGGCTGCCTTTTGTGCAATAGAAGTTGGATTAGAAGTACTATGGGACTGAATCTTTGACATGGCTTTAATTGCTTCCTCTGGTCCGGCCGTATAACCAATTCGCCAGCCAGTCATCGAGTATGCTTTGGACACACCGTTGACTACAAAGGTGATCGATTTTGCGGCTTCACCAAAACTCGCTAAACTTTGGTGTGTGGCACCATCGTAAAGCAAGGCTTCATAAATTTCATCCGAAATCAGATAAAACTGATGTTCAACTGCCAAATCTGCAATTTTTCGCAGGCTTTCGGTAGAATAAGTAGTCCCAGTTGGATTACTAGGACTTCCTATTATTATCGCTTTAGTATTTTTCGTAATGGCCGATTGAATCTGATCCGGTGTCAAAGAAAAATTTTGATCAGGAGTAGTATTGATCACGATAGGCTTAGCATCGGCTAACTTGACCATCTCAATATAACTGACCCAATAAGGTGCCGCAAATACGACTTCATCACCCGGATTACAGATAGCCTGCAAGATATTGTAGATGGTATGCTTTGCTCCGCAAGAAACGATAACCTGACTTGGTTCATAGCTGAGACCGTTGTCACGTTGAAATTTGTCCACTATGGCCGTTTTCAGTTCCGTGATACCTGCAACTGGCGTATATTTAGTGAATCCTTGGTCCAGAGCTTCAATGGCAGCCGCTTTTATATGGTCAGGAGTATCGAAGTCGGGTTCCCCGGCACCAAATTTGACTATATCCAATCCAT
>CAYVHK010000157.1:0-10601 GCA_964451145.1 uncultured bacterium
TTACTACTGTCTGATTTACTACTGTCTGATTTACTACTGTCTGATTTACTACTGTCTGATTTACTACTGTTATTCTCTTTGTTATTGGCACCGGTACCATCTTGATCTTTTTTGGCGGCTTCACTATAAGAGCTGTCTCGATAATCGGTAATATAAAAACCCGAACCTTTGAAGATTAACCCCGCTCCACCACTCATTAAGCGTTTAACTTGTCCCGCACAATTTTCAGTGGGACAATCCGTTACCGGGTCAGCACTCATTGAGTGAAAAACATCAAATTTAGTGTCGCAACCGCGACAATGGTACTCGTAAGTTGGCATGTTACGCTAGCTCCCTTGACTAGAAGTAGTTGCTCAAAAAATAAAGCCTCGCAAAAATGCAAGGCTCATAAACGTTTAATTGTGAAATGCTCGCCAGCTGATTTTTACAAATTACTTCCTATAGACCTTCTTCTACTTCTTCGTCATTTGCCCCTGTATCTTCAAGGTATATTTGGTCAAACAAGTCATCTACTTTGTCTGTTGGTTTAGTTTCGTCTGTAGATACCTCAGCCTCATTAAACAATGAGAAGGGATCGGATTGATCGCTACTAGGTTGTTCCAAACGTCGATATTCAATCTTATGTTCTACAACTTCTTCCAATGCTTCAGTGACAGACTTTTTGGAATTCGGATTCAAGAATTGAAGGTTACGGTCGTTGAGCTCTCGGGCCCGTTGCGCAATCATGTTTACCGCTAGGTATTTGTTGCCGACCTGTTCTGACAAATCTTCCAAATAAACTACGGCCATTGTATTCTCCCAAATTAAATAACATTCAATGATAGCACAAAAATTTCGAAATGGCAATGGAACCAATCAACGATTTCGATCTAATCAGCGAACTAGTCTCCTATCTGATATTTTTGAAATTCAATTAATCTCTGACGATAGATTGGGTTTTTGGGTGCAGATTTTATGGCTGACCGACAGGCCTTTAAAGCAGATTTTATTTTTCCTGCTTGATGATAGGCTTGAGCAAGAATGTCAAAATATTCAGGAACAGGCTGAATTTGGCAGGCTTGTTCAGCTAACAGATAAGCTTGATCATTTTCTCTGTTAGCTTCCAGATAGACTTGGGCTAAACCAATCATAGCAAGGTGAGACTTCGGCTTTGCCTTCAAAGCTTTTTGGAAAGCAGAGATCGCTTTTTTGTAATCTTTTTTTTGTAGATAGATAGCCCCCAGTCCGGCCTGAGCCAAAGCTAAGGTTGAATCTACTTGATCGATAGCTATTCTGTCAATATTAGATTTCTGAACAACCGCTTGATAATGTTGCTGGGCCAAATCGATTTTCTTTTGAAAGTAGTAGGTCTTAGCTAAACCGATATGTGGTGCAGTCGTATTAGGAGCATGTGTCAAGGATTTTTGGTAAGCCTGTTCAGCTATTGATAATTGACCTCGTTGAAAATAGATGCGACCCAAGGCGTAGTGAGCTTCAGAGTAGTGGCTGCCAACAGTAACCGCTGATCGATACGCCGAAATGGCCAAATCAATTTTATTATATTTTTCATAAATTTTACCCAATCGATAGTGAACGGCTGGATTATTTGGTTCGATAGTAATAGCCCTTTCTCGATCCTCAATTTCAGTTGCGACGGCTTTCAGTTGGCGGTAAGTATCCATCGTTTGTCGTCCAGCAGTCGTTCGCCTTAGCCGAAAGTAGCCTTGAGCCAGATTATAGTGTGCACCAACGTGGTCAGCTTTCTGGCTGATCACGATTTCAAAAGCTGTTACAGCTAAGGCGAACTGTTTTTGCTTCATCAGAATCAGGCCTAACTGGTAATGAGCTTCAGAAAAATTAGGGTCTAACTGGACCGCTTTTTCTAACAGAGGAAGAGCTTGGTCGATTTTACCTTGTTCTTGATAGATGGCTCCCAAATTACCCAATGCCATAGTAACTTTCGGGTTAATTTCTAATGCCGATTTATAGTTTATTATTGCTTGGTCCAGTTGATTGGTCGCCTCATAACAGGCAGCCAAATTTGTTATGACGGAAGGCATGGATGCAGAAATTTTCAAGGCTTTTTGATAGGCAGAAATGGCTTTTGGATAGTCCGAAGTTTGATGGTAAATGGTCGCTAAACCGATGTAAGCACCACTCTGGATGGTTGAACTCGTTTGATCTAGTTTGTCCGTGAGAAGTTGGTTGTAGGCAGAAATAGCCAAAATCGTTCGATCAGTGGATCTATAAAGATGCGCTAAGTTAAGCTGAGCTTGTTCTAAGCGACCATCCAACTCAACAGCTTTTAGTAGGTGTAGTTCAGCAATGGCCAAATTGCCCATTTGCAGATAGAGGGTTCCTATGGCTCCATGAGCTTTGGCAAAATTGGCATTAGCCTCAATTGATTGACGAAATAGGTAAGCGGCTGATTCCATTTTACCATCTCGCAATTCAATCAATCCGCGCTGGTACAATTGATCAGCCAATTCGGACTGTGCCAAGCCGACCAAGATTATCGTCGACCATAGAATCAAGTTAAAAAGTAAGGTTCTCATTTCAGCTAATTTTGTTTTGGGGGTGCATCCATAGCACAACGAAATCCTCGTAGCATTGAACCAGGGTTGCCACCCAATCGCCCCGCACAACGAGTAAAGTCTTTGTTGACTGACCAGTCCCCACCTTTGAGAACGTGACCGTCACCACCATTTGGACCTTTAGGATTAGTATCAGATGCTGTTAGAAAATAATCAGCATCGTACCAATCCGAAACCCATTCCCACAAATTACCTGCCATGTCGAGAACACCATAAGGGCTGGCTCCTGTCGGGAATTGACCAACTGGTGCAGTTTCTTTGTAACCGTCTTTAGCTCCCGTACCATCGTTGCCACTTAATCGAGTATCGTCCCACTGGCTTCCCCAAGGCCAAATTCGGCCGTCAGTACCACGAGCGGCTTTTTCCCATTCGGCCTCGGTAGGTAGTCGCTTCCCCACCCACTCCGCATAAGCTATCGCATCTTCCCATACCATTACCATAGCTGGGTAATCAGGAGGATCATGTGGTGGTGTGTTGACGTAGTCTTGAGGCTGATAACCCGTTTCAGCTAAAAAGTTTTGGTATTGGCGATTGGTAACTTCATGCAAGTCAATCAGAAAAGCGTCGACATAGACCAATCGCTGTGGCATTTCATTTACATAACGTTGTGCTTTTCTCAATGGAAACAGGGTTTTGTAGGCTTGTAAATCAGCTTGGCTAGTTCCCATTAAAAAATTACCTGCCGGTACATAAACCATCTCCACATCATCTCTCGGTTCGGCTTTTGTATCTCCAATACCCCAGTAGGTTAGCTCACAAGCAATCATGCCCCAACTAATTACAACCAAGAGTAGAAAAAGATAAACGGTGGATTTCACGACATTCATGATCAATGGGAAAAAGGCTTGACGGTTCTGAAATAGTCAAACCTTTTTTACTCTCCAATCATACCATTACCATAGCCAGATAATTAGGAAGATTATTTCGTAGCGCATTTACTAATCTTTGAATCAATAGTGCAGTTCTGTCTCAAACGTTGTAGCATTGGTTAGAAGAGCGTCAGCATAAACCAGCCGCCGTGGCGCCATCATTTGAATAGTGTTTCATTTTTCGTAGTGAAAAGCCTATGTGAATCTTTTCAAACAAGCCTAAATGGTACTTATTAGAAATTCACTAGCAAAATAGTCTATTTTTATTTTATGTTAAGTCTTAGTATCTTCAGTAACATCCCAGCGATTTAACTGACAAGAGATCATGCTATTAACCATTACGATTAGAGGTGAAAAAACGTACATGCCGTTTTTTATTGGATGTGTACACAATTAGCATATATCGAAAAAAAGAGCTTGACTATTTTTGATAGCCAAGCTCTTATGTCTAATGCTAACCATAGGATATTCCAACAGTTAGATAGATCGGTTTAGTTATTATTACGACGATTACTGAGTTTTGAGATTTCCCCAAGTAACCGACAGTTTGGCTGCGGGTTCTACTGAAGTACTTTGCTTCCACAACCAACCGATGATTTCGCTGCCAATTTCTGCCAACGGCTCTTCGGGGCCATTGATTTGGACGCATGGGATTACACGACCTTTATCACCATCACGAACGATGATGGGGTCAGCACGTGTTCCATCTCCGTTTTCGGCTAAAGATGCTTCCACTTTCCAAGTTGAACCTTCGATTTGGTCAACATGGAAGGGACGGTCGGATTCAACCTTATCTTGCTTAGCCAGTGTGGGAGAAATTTCTTTACCTTTGGCAGTTACTTCGCAAGGTGTGTTATCGTCCCACATGACGATGCCTTCAATATCCATGATGCTTTGGAGTCCGGCTTCTTTGTTACGACCAGCCAAACCCCAGAACATATAGTCAGCATGGTTGATAAAAGCGTTACCATCGGTAGTTTCGACGAAACCCTCCGCTGGTGTTCCATCTGATACTTCGGTGCCAGTATCAAAAATTTCTGGCGGGATGTCTCCGAACAGTACTACAACATCGATTCCGCCATCTTTGGTGGTTTTCTCCATCCATTCAGCAATCTTTGCGCCATCGCCGTCTTCCTTGAACCAAGTGTTTTTGATTCCGGCAGCATCGAGTAACTTAGTGTACTTATCTGCGTGCTCGTCGGCAGCATCTTTATTAATCCACTGCGTTTTACCAGTGTAAATAGCAACTTCAGCTGCAGAATAGGCAAAACCTGCGACGATAACAATTAAGGCTAATGACAGGGTTAAAATTTGTTTCAAGTTATTGTCCTCCTGATTTAATATCGCCCCATGTTAGGGGTAATTTTTGGTTGGCATTGACTGCTAGAGCACCAACAGCCTCTACATAATAATTCAACAAAATATCAGCCAGAATATCTCCGACTGGTTCGGGGCAACCCGCTGTTTGGCAAACCTGAATTAAGCGACCTTTATAGTTCTTTTCGGTTAAGATACAAGGGTCAGCTCGATCAGTTTTTGCATTCCCAGACTTAGAAGCAAACGCGACCTCAAGTTCCCATTTTTTATCCAGCTGGTCTACATGGAATGGTCGATCGGATTCAATAGCCTTCATTTTGGCTAGAGTGGGGGAATACTTTTTACCTTCTGCCGTCAGTTTCATTGGGGTATTGTCATCCCATTGAACGATGCCGTCAATATCCATCATTGTCTGAATACCACATTCTTTATTGCGACCACCCTGGCCCCAAAAGAAATAGTCAGCGCTATTGGTAAATGTATTGCCAGCTTCTAAATACTTTTCCGCAATAGAGCCATCTTTTTTGGCACAACCACCGGGATAGATGGTCGTTGGTATGTCTCCGTACATTACAAAAACGTGATTACCGTTTTTCTCGGTATGCTCTTTCATCCAGTTGGCAGCCGGCTTTGAGTTCAAATTCTCAACTTTTCCTATACCCGGCTTTCCTTTCAGCCGTTTCATTAAAATGTCGGCTTGTTTTTGAGCTGCACCTTGAGCAATCCACTGAGTTGTTTCCGTATAAACACAAACATCAACGTTCCTGGCCAAACTTGTCACTGGCAAAATTGATATTGCTAATAAGAAACAAAAAGAGAAAATAGCTATTTTTCTCATCTATCTAATGTAACCTCTCTTAATTAGTCTTTTATCCGGTTCATTGTCCTATAATTTAATTTTTTTGTCAAGTGTTTTCAAGTGTTTGTATTCTTTTTATGTCTTCCTCTTGCTTTTATCGCCTTCTGGGATCGTCTATATCTAGAATGAGTATTCAACCTTTTAAGCAACACTAATCTTCTCACACTTTTCTAAGCTGGTTGTTCTAATCTTTCATTTGTCTAGAAGAAGTAGGTTGTCATTTTTCGGTGGGCGGTATAGTTGTGATAAGAGACAGGCAGATAACATTCAGCTTTAAAATCGGACTTCGGCATTTTGCCACTTTCGCACAGAATTTATCAGCCAGAAGTGGTGAAAAGTTGGCAATTCATCTAGGCGGATAATACTCTCCTCAATCTTTCCTTGCTGTAGCAAGTGCTGACGGAATGTACCAGCCAAAAGGCCGCAATCAAATGAGGGGGTCAATCGTTTACCCTCTCGTTCAACAACAATATTACTTCGACTGCCTTCGGTTAATTCGCCTCGCTGATTCCATAGTAAAACCTCCTGACAATCAGAATGAATAGCCACGACAGCTGACAGAGCTTGGTCGTATAGGCTCCTTTGGGTTGTTTTGTGATACAAGAACGGGTTGTTTGTATCAACTGGAGTCTGAGCCAACCGGCAGATAACAGGTTTTGTAACTGGTGTAATTTTGACCGACTGGCAAGTAACATCTCCTTTTTTGTCAACTAACAATCGAATTTTGTAGGGAAAGGCTGGCAGATAAGAACAATGCTGGTAAAGTTCTGACTCAATTTTAATCCGATCAAAGGGAAAGTCAAAGAAACTTGCTGCTTTTTGAAGACGATCTATGTGCGCCAGATCCAAAAAAAGAGATCGGCCATCCCAAAGTAAACTTTCTAGTAGTTCGTATTTTTTACTGGAAATTGAAGTTTTCATAGATACTTTTGTCCCCAATCAGATGTGTACTTTATGATAAAAACTGCACAAGTTTGTTTAATCGAGCCGGCTTACTATTTAACCTTACCCAAGTCCAATGTATGCACTGAGAGTGGCTGAATTATAGTTGTAACTAAAGATAACAGGCTCTCAATTGACACTAATTCCGCTGGCATGATATGATGCAAATTGTATGTTTTTATCTAAGGCTTTATCAACTCTAGCTTTGATCTTGTTTAGTCTGGTCTGCTGGTCTGATAATGATCGCAGTAGCTTTCCCAAGACAACGATTTCGTTCTCGAATGCTACACAGGAAGTTGGAATTACCTTTCGTCATTTTGACGGCCGAAAAGGCGACAGGTACTTTATCGAGACCATTGGTTCGGGTTGTGCATTTCTAGATTACAATAATGATGGGTTGTTGGACTTATATTTAGTTAATGCCAATCACTTCCCAATCGACGCTGACCAAGCCCAAGAAAATGAACATACGAATCAGCTTTATCGTAACACGGGTGAGGGCAATTTCGTCTTGGAGAATGCTGGAGTTGAAGATAAAGGTTATGGAACTGGAGTGGCCGTAGCTGACTATGACGGGGATGATTGGCTCGATTTATACGTCACTAATTTCGGAGTCAATCGCCTATACCGAAATCTCGGTGATGGAACATTTCAAGATGTTACCCAACTGGCTGGTGTAGATGATTTAGCCTGGGGAACGGGTTCCGCCTTCGCTGATTACGATGGCGACGGTTGGTTAGATTTATATTTGACCAACTACTGCCAATTCGAACTGAGTGATCACCGAGCCTGTGTTGAGCAGGGAGTTGATGTCTACTGTGGACCAGAGGAGTTTCAAGGACAAGCCGATCGACTGTATCGCAACTTGGGCAATGGCACGTTTCAGGATGTTACCGAATCGGCTGGCGTTAATAATCCCATTGGTAAGGGCATGAGTGCTATCTGGTCTGACTACGATGACGACGGTGATCTTGATTTGTTTGTTGCTAATGATGGCACCGATAATTTCCTTTACCAAAATAATGGCGATGGAACATTTCAGGATGTAGCTTGGTTAGCTGGCGTTGATTGCGACGATCACGGAAATGTACAAGGTAGCATGGGCATTGACTTTGCTGACTACGATAACGACGGTTATCCTGATTTACTCGTCACCAATTTCCAGCGCCAGTTGAATACCTTGTATCGCAACGAAGGAAACGGCTTTTTTAACGATGTTTCTTTTCCAACTGGCCTCGGTTACACCTTACCCTTTGTGAGTTGGGGAACCGGTATATTCGACTTCAACAACGATAGTTACTTGGATCTGTTTATTGTCAACGGCCACATCCAAGATCAGATTGAGCATTATGATTCCAGCACAACTTATCTTCAAGCGGATCACCTCTTGGTGGGTGATCAGTACCATAAATTTCATCGAACTGCTATCTCGGATAATCAATCGACGGTTTTCAGATCTGGTCGGGGAGCTGCCTTTGGGGACTATGACAACGACGGAGATATTGATATTCTAATTAACAATGCTCATGATCAACCGACACTCTGGCGGAATGACTCTGTTACTAGCGGTCATTGGATTACTATCAAACTCATAGGGCAAAAAGGAAATCGACACGGTATCGGTGCTAAAGTGACGGTGGTTGCAACTGATCGTCGTTGGACTAGTGAATGCCGGGCCGGTGCTAGCTATATGTCTACCAATGATTCACGTGTTCACTTCGGGCTTGGTTCAAACGCGAGGCTAGAAAAAGTAATAGTTCGGTGGTCAAATGGCCAGACGAATTTTATCCAGGAGCCACTGGTCGACCAGATGCTAGTTATCTTTCAAGATCCAAACCCGATTAATCAATAAGTGTGAAAGGGCTATCGATTTGGCCTAATCTCCGGATTCGGACCAAAATCATCTTGCCTTTTCTTCTGCTACTTGCTATCACTATTTTCGGCATGTTGGTTTTGACCATTACATTTTTTGATGATAAGTACGATCAGCAATTTAGTGCCGAAACGCAACAGTGGATAGAAACAATTCAGCGTACACAATACATCGAGGAACCAGACAAAGTTAAGCAAGCCTATCAATGTGAAGTCGTTGTCTTTGGTAGTGATAATACATTGAACGGGACGACATTGGTTGATTTATCTGGTTTGGATTGGTCCGAGTTGCAAAGTATGTTTAATTTGTTGATTGTTCGCCAGCAACTGCAGACACAAAAACAGCCGGTTATTGGCGACGTTCGGTTACCAGATAAAACCTATAAAGCTATTTACATTAGGCAATCTTTGAATCGTATCTACTGCCTGCTTCGTCCAATGGACCGCGTAGTGCAAGCGAAACAACAGACAACTCAAATGACTGTTATAATTGCAAGTCTCGGGTTTCTGCTAGTGATAATGATTAGCAGTCTTATTGGGAAAAATTTCACTCGTCCAATTGATAAGCTGGTAGAGTTTACACATCGAGTTTCTCGCGGTGATTTGGAAGGCCAATGCCAAGTAGTCAGCAATGATGAAGTTGGTGAATTGACCAAGGCTTTTAACCGAATGACAAAAGACTTACAACAATCCCGAAAAGAAATCTTGAAAGCTGAACGACTTACTACTGTTCATCAGATGTCAACTGCTTTTGCGCATGAAGTGCGCAACCCACTTTCGTCAATCAAGATGTTAACTCAAATGACTTTAGAAAAGGTGTCAGTGTCTTCTCGTCAAGAGGCACTAAACAAAATTTTAGATGAAATTGAGCGTCTTGAAGTCATTGTCAGTAGGTGGATGGATCTCGCACGACCAACTGAACTGAACCGAACAGCTACTGACCTCAACGTTCTCTTTTATGATGTGATCATTCTAATGATAGTCAATTTAAACCACCTTCAAATCTACGTAGAAAAAGACTTCGCTACAAACCTATCACTAGTATTAATCGACGTCGATAAAATTAAGCAAGTGATGATTAACCTGATTTTGAATGCTATGCAAGCTATGCCAGAAGGTGGGGAACTGAATTTGGCAACTTACCAATCCAAGAATTTTCTTGAAGTTAAAGTGTCGGATACCGGATTGGGTATGACTGAAAAGACAATTAGGCATATTTTTGATCCATTTTTCACCACGAAACCATCAGGTGTAGGACTAGGATTATCTACTTGCCGACGACTGATTGAACACCATCATGGTCAAATCGCTGTTGATTCGGTTGTCGAACGAGGAACGATAATGACTATAAAATTGCCACGTTGTTGACATAAAATACTATTTCGATGCCGATAAAGGTTGGCTGGACTTGACATTGGAAATGACATCACAGTAAAATGTGGATCTAGGTGGCTTATCTACTCAGATTTGCTGTGAATTGATTTGCGTTTCTTGAAATTTTGGTTACCACCGGCGCTATGTATGGTACTAATATTCGCTTTGTCCCATCTGTCGCATCCTCCAATGACCAGATCGCAGTTTCCAGGCATTGACAAGTTGTATCATTGTATTGAGTACGCTGGTTTTAGTTTCTGGCTGACGCGAGCCTTCTTCAGTTTGCCCATTCGTCGCAGAATCTCGTTTTTTATATCAATTTTGTTAGTTATGGGCTTCGGAGCTACGGATGAATGGCATCAATCATTTGTTAAAAACCGATCGCCCGACATTGCTGATTGGATAGCTGACTGTATCGGAGCTGGGCTGGGAGCGTTGACTTTGATATCTTGTCAGAAATTCTGGCAATGGATACAGTCCAAAATGTTATTGGCTCAGAATAACGACCATTAAACATTAAAAGTAGATGACCGTCAAAGGGAAAAGGCTCAGGAGTCAAAATGAGAACCCGCCGAAATATACTGAGAATTTTTAGTTTTGGGGTGTTGCTGTGCTTATTGGTACAACCTGCTCAAGCCAGAGTCAGCAAATTACCCTCGCTGATATTTGTCTCTGGTATTGGCTTGAGTCTTGGCAGTATCTACCTCAAAAAATCAGCACAAGACAGTTACGACGCTTACTTGCGGACTGCCCTTCAGCACGAGATTCAACAATACAGACAAGATTATCTTAAAT
>CAYVHK010000158.1:0-7736 GCA_964451145.1 uncultured bacterium
AGAGGAATACTAAGTTATTTGGCTAATAGAATTCTTAGGAAGTGGATTATTCTCTGGCCATTTATGAAGGGAAAAAAGATTCAAGTCATCAGGCAGAAATAACATCTAGCTATTTTTGAACTTTCTACGAATATTATAAGAGGCCAAGCCGAGATCGGCTTGGCCTCTTATATCCAATTTTTATCACACAAGTGAATTTGTGGGATTCAGTAGAATAGGCAACTTTACATTCTAAATTAAAAAAATGATTCATTAACATCCAGAACAACCGACGATAATAATAAATTGTAGTCGATTGTTCTAAATTGAATGCGGAAATCCGATTTGGGTTAATTTAGGGGTTAACGGCTGACAACTGTGATTTTGCTTGGTTTCTCGACAATCGCTTCCGACGAAATCCGGATGGCTTTCGTCGACGCCGATTTTGTTTAGGCTTGGATTGTTTTTGAGTTCCAAATGTTTTTAAGGCTACTATGTTTTCGTTTTCGGCCTCATTTTCCGTCTTGATTGGTTGACGATCCCAACCTTCATCACCTTCAGCAACTGGAATTTGCATACACATTAATCTTTCGATGCTCGTTAGGTAATCATATTCCTCAGGAGCACAAAAAGCAATAGCCATCCCAGATCGACCAGCCCGGCCAGTGCGACCAATCCGATGAACGTAGCTTTCAGTTTCGTTTGGTAAGTCGAAATTAAACACATGACTAACTCCATCAATATCCAGACCTCTGGCTGCGATATCGGTCGCAACCAGAATATGAATTTTTCCCTCCCGAAAACTGTAGAGCGCTCGTTGACGTGCAGACTGAGACTTATCACCGTGAATAGCAGTTGTATTGATTTTGGCTCGATTTAGCTGATGTGCCAAGCGATTAGCACGATGCTTAGTTCTCATAAACACAATTGCCTGTTGGATATGGCCTTGCCGAATAATTTGAATTAGCAAATGACGCTTGTCAGATTGTTGGACAAACATCACCTCTTGCCGAATTTCCTGAACTACTGATTTTTTGGGCGCAATTTGGAAACGAAATGGTTTCTCTAAAATAGAATCAGCTAACTTAGAAATAGTCCGTGGCATAGTAGCTGAAAAAAGTAAATTTTGACGATGCATTGGTAATAGCGTGATAACACGTTGAATGTCTTTGATAAAACCCATGTCCAACATTCGGTCTGCTTCATCTAAAACAAAAAAATCTAACTTACTTAAGTCAACAAATCCTTGTTGTTGCAAATCCAGCAAACGACCCGGAGTAGCGATCAGAACATGGATGCCACGCTTGAGCGCTTGAATCTGACTATTGGCGCTAACTCCACCAAAAATTACCGTATGGTGGGTTTTTAAGAATTGACCATAGACATTAAAAGCTGCGCCAATTTGTGCTGCCAATTCACGGGTAGGAGCTAGGACTAGCGCTCGAATGTATGGACGTTCGGTGAAATTCTCCTGTTGTGTGATTCTTTGAAGAATAGGAAGGGCAAAGGCTGCGGTCTTTCCAGTACCGGTTTGAGCACAACCTAGAACATCTCGACCCGCAAGAAGGGGTGGAATTGTCTCTGCTTGAATTGGAGTCGCTGTATGGTAGTTTTGAGCCGATACGGCTCGTAAAATTGGCTCAATTAAACTGAGCTGTGAAAAGGTTTTCAAGTACGTTTTCTCCTACTGTATCCAAAGAGAAAACGTCATGTTCAAACATAACTGACAAAAAAATTCTATCAACAAATTCGGTATCCACATTCCCTCTAGACATAAACTTCATATAGTTGGAATGCTGAACTCAATAGGCACATCACCCCACATGGGCGTGATAAAATCCAAACCACCGGCTAGGTTAGACGTGAAAAAGTTGGTTTGGATTAGGCCGTCTTTGACCAAAACCGTTTGTTGTTTCACAAAATCTACATTTAGTATTATTACAAATTTATAGTAGCAAAGATGAAACTGCCTGACAAGTAAATTAGAGATTTTAACCAAACACGAGTTAACTCGCTATCTTGATCGCACCTCCAGTTAGTGTTCAACATAACAATGACTACTAGCAGGACAAATTGTAAGAGTAATATTTACAACCAGTCACTTATAACGATTACTAACTTATGTATCACCCAAGCATGATATCGTCAATTTTCTTATGGAACCTTTGGTTAACAGAATAACATTACTACCGTGAGATCCAGTACAATCTCAACATCGTTCAAAAACACTTTAAAGTTAACAAATTATTGATTAGATTGGTAAATTTATTCTTTCTAAAGACAAAAATATACCAGTAGCAAACCTATTCACATTAGTGAATGTTCATTACAACTAGAATACATTTCAGATCAGATCTTATCGTGTGTAATATTTAATAACTTCAACCTTTTTAACAATTACTGCAAGTCATCATTCATTATTGTGGTGCCTGCATTACTTACTACAACTCTTGTGATTCGACAGCTTTTTTAATTGGCCAATGAAATCCTTTCATAAATTGGTTATTGGGTTGGGTTTTTGATTTCCTTTATGAGCTTATGGTGATCGTTGCTATGGAAGTCAACAGCTCGAATCTTCCAATCCCCATTTTTTGACTTGCGTAATGCTGCTAAATACTTGCTAGATCCTCCCCAATCCCGTACTACTTTTCCACGAGCTGTCGCATTTTTAGCCCTAGAATCAATGCCAATCTGCTCGGGTGAATTTGGAACTGGATTATGACCAATTTTTTTCTTAGTCAATTCGAAAGACTCCTTAACCCCGCTCCATTTTTCCGAAAGCATAAAGGCCCCCCAACCATGTTTACCTAGAAATACCTCTGGCTTTTCCAATTTCAGCCAATATTTCATAGCTTCATCTAAATCGTCTGCTACATGAGCGGCAGAATGCGCCGCAAACATCTGAATGATTTCTTCTTTTTCGGCATTGAAATCTATGTTTACACGGCTTATTTCCTCAGTAATTTGTGGTTGTGTATGTGGTTTGGTAATCCGAACAGACGGTTTGTCATTGTCTCCCCCACAAGCAAAAAGTAATAAACAAGAAAAAACAACAATCATTATAGACATTGAGCTTGAATTGCGTATCATCTCTGACCTCCAAAGGATAAACAACCATTTTAAACTGAAAAACACGTCCCAAAAACAGCTTGGGTTTAAATGGCGATTAAGTTTTTGATTTAAATTTTTGCCAAAACAATGGTTGAGGGAATTGTAACAGAATTGACATATATATCCAAGATGTGTGTTTTTTACAGAAGAAACAAACAAAAATGGTGTTACAAACGAAAAAACAATACTTAGCTAAGATTGATACTGAATGTTTAAACTGATGCGAGTGTTTGGATGAGATTGTGGCTATTTCTGTTTTGGGCCAACCACCATGGCGGAAAGAAATACAGTTTACAAATTTAACCTAGCTTGGGTTTAATCGAGGGGAACAAATGTGTGCAAGGCCAAAAAGACTATCGAATTAGGTTGATTTGTTCGATTGAATATTTCCGTATCGATGAAGCCAGTGTTCTTTCTAAATTATTCTAGATATTCATTTTTGTCCCATCCTGGGTACTGTTGTGATAGAGCTTCGAGTGTTTGTAAAGTGTAGTAAGGATGTCCTACAGGTGGAAAACGGAAAAATTCTCTTTCTTTAGCTGTTAGTGAGCCGATAAATTGGCAGAAGTGAGGGTTACGACCAACATTAGTATAATGGAGGACTCCCTCCCAAAAATGGTCTGCCCTTCCGTAGGCAAATTTCCACACATATCTTTGCCCATGATCACACAGGTAATCACCAGCTGAATGCCAATTGTAATTTGTAAAGATTGCTACTGACCCACCCGGTGCTACAAACTTTTTTGCGCTGCTCATATTTTGACCATCCGCCTTTTTTAGCAGATAAGTTGGTGCTTGGTCTTCTTCTACATCTTCTAAATAAAACCAAAAATTGATCTGGCTATGATGTCGGTCCGATTCGCTGGGAGGTAAAAGGCTGTTATTGCCGTTATCTATGTGCGATTTACCTGAATATCCCTTAAAACCGGGATATCGAACTAAAGCCAGACCCGGTCGGTAATGAATCTTTTGGGTACCCAGCCATTTTTGGGAAAAACGAATGCATTCCGGGTTGAGAATAGCTCGATTGAGACATTGTTCTTCATAAGGGAAATAAGTGGCGTCACTAGTTATAGCTTTGTTTTCTAATTCTGACCAAGCCGGCAAAATGCGACGAATTGCTTCTTCCATTTCTGCTCTCTGTGTTTCATGTAAAAAATTACGAACAATTATATAGCTATTTCTGTCTAACTCCTCGAGGTGAGCCTGGGTTAAAAAAGTTGACATGGGTTCCTCAGTATCGAAAAACATTTTTCTGTCTTCAGTTACAAAACACCTACATAGCAAAAGTTCATAAATCGTTTAGTGAAGTCTTATTCGCTAATTACTACGTTAGATTGATTATACTCGACTAATTTCAAAATACCTTCTGTTCATTATTTTTCCCATCTGTGGTTTATATTTATTGAATGATTAAACCAGTATCTTAAAAAATGCCAGAAATCGATACCTTTTTCACCAGCATAGGAATAAGGCTTACATTTAACCTAATTCTATTGAAAATAGACTTACGAGATAGAATATGGCTACCAATCACTTTTTTGCCACTGAAACTCGCCGTCTTACAACCATTCTTTTATTAAGTAAATTATTTTTTATTGCTTAATAATCACTATATCAACAATTTTCTCATTGGTATATGACTTAGTAATAATTACTCATTCAAAGAAACTTCCGCAACGATAGGTAGATGATCAGAAGCAAAGGAATGAAGTATTTCTATGGAATGAATTTTCCAATCCTTAGAGGTGAAAATGTAGTCGATTTGAGTCTCCGGATTACTAGATGGGTATGTCAAAAACGGCTGGCTGATCTTGCTTGATGCATTTGTGAAATCAAGTTCCATTTCTTTAATCATCGGGCTGTCAGGCGTTTCATTAAAATCTCCACAGATAATTACGGGTTTATTTTCGTAGGAATTTGTGGATGATCTAATTTCCTCAACGTTGGAAATTGATTCCTCTTCATCTAAACAATGATCGATATGAGTATTCATAAATGCAATTTCTTGATTATTAATGTTTATTACTACTTGGAGTAAGCCACGACGTTCGGATGACTTAACCATTGTATAATTCTGATTCTTTTGATCTAAGATAGGAAAAGAACTAAGGATTCCATTACCATAATCCCCATTTTTTAATTCGAGATTTTTTCCAAATGCCCAATACATACCAGTTAAATGAGCGAGTTCTGTTACCATATCAAGGTTATGAGAACGATCGGCATACCGATCCATCTCCTGTAATCCAACCAGATCGACCTTGGCAGAATTAATTAGTGTGGCAATACGATCCAAATTGATATTTCCGTCCATTCCTTCAGCATGATGAATATTGTAAGTCATCACTCGTATGGTCATATTAGTTGATTTCCCTTCTAGTATAGTTCCTTCCGGCATCTTGCGTAATCGTATCCAATTTCACCTTTTAATCGTCAAGTTTTGATTTTTTGTAGTTGTTGTCTCGAGTATAAAAACTAAAACAATTTGTTTTCAAAAATAAATATTAAACCAGCAAAAAATCTATACGTGCTGACAATAATGCTACTAAAATTAAAATTGTTAAACAACGCAATCTTTTCATCAGTATAATCTATGATAACAAGATTCAATTGGGCAATAATACAATCTTGTTTTCGTGCTATCGATTTCGCCGGAGTTTCTGACACAGATAAACTGATATCTAGACAGATTACAGATAATCATCATGTAAAACACAATTTTCCTAATCGGAGGCATAACTCAAAATGAGACGGATAAAGGACTATATGATGATATTAGACCTTTTACTACTTGTTTCGAGCACCAAGATAGTTTCCAGAATTCTAGTTTTCAAGCCCAAACCTCTAATTATTCTTAGTCAACCAAATGGAATCTAGGGTTAAAAAACAAACAGTAACAGGCAGAAAGACTTAATAACTAACTTGAAAAATATTGCCCTTGGTAAAAAAGAGATCAACTTGTCATTTGCACCGTACTCTGGGATTTCCGGTAAAGAATCAAGTTGGAAGCATGAATATTGAATTCAAAGAATATAACGACTCTAATCCTGATTCTGAGCGATTTCAGCCAATTGATCATCCACGTATGCAGCATTAATACAAATCTCCTTCTCCTCTAAATCTGGTGCGTCAAAAGAGATTTGTTCAAATAATTTTTCCATGATGGTATGTAGCCGTCTAGCTCCGATATCTTCCACTGATTCATTGACTTGGAAAGCCAAGCTAGAGATGGCGTCCACGGCAGATGCGGTGATCTCCACATTAAGATTTTCTGTTTTCATCATGGCAACGTATTGTTTTGTTAAGGCATTTTTAGGCTCGGTCAAAATTTTCTTGAAGTCCTGCTGATCTAAACTTTTTAGCGACACCCGAATTGGAAATCGGCCTTGGAGTTCCGGTATTAAATCCGATGGTTTGGATGTGTGAAATGCACCGGCAGCAACAAATAAGATATGGTCGGTCTTTACCATTCCATGTTTGGTCATCACATTTGATCCTTCCACAATAGGTAGGATATCCCTTTGCACGCCTTCTCGCGACACATCAGGGCCAGATGTCGATTCTCGTCCAGCTACTTTGTCAATTTCATCCAGAAAGACAATACCCGAATTTTCCACCCGATTTACAGCTTCTGTTACAACTGCATCAACATCAATCAGTTTCTCCGCTTCTTCCTGAGCCAAAATTTCTCTAGCTTCACTGACACTAACTTGTCTCTTACGAGAATTTTTGGGCATCATACTACCAAACATATCCTTAAAATTAATATCCATCTCCTCAATTCCACTAGACGAGAAAATTTCAATCAAAGGAGTATTGCCACGTGTTTTGACTTCGACTTCGACTTCTTTATCTTCAAACTTTCCATCTCGTAACATTTGACGGAATTTGGCGCGTGTTTTTTTGTATCGTTCTTGGACCTTCTTAGCTTGGTCAGTTTCTGCTGCCTCTAGGTCAACCTTCGGAGAAATATCAGTGGCTGACGAATCTTCTGATTTGTTACTGGTATCGCCATCATTTATATAGATTTCTAGGACAGTCTCCGCCTTTTCTTCGTCTGTTGATTCAATTATACCAGTTTCTTCTGATTCAGATGGCGTTTGAGAACGAGGTGGCGGAAATAAAATATCCAAAATTCGCTCTTCAGCCATTCGATTGGCTTTACTTTTCATCTGAACTGTGTGCTCTGACTTAACCATATTGACAGCGAGATCTGTTAAATCTCGGATCATGGATTCTACATCGCGCCCCACATAACCAACTTCGGTGTATTTAGAAGCCTCAACTTTGATAAAGGGGGCATCGACCAGTTTAGCAAGCCGGCGGGCGATTTCTGTTTTGCCAACCCCTGTTGAACCAACCATGATAATATTTTTTGGGGCGACTTCATCTCGCATTACATCAGGTAGCATTTGGCGACGCGAGCGATTACGTAAAGCAATCGCAACTGACCGCTTAGCTTCATTCTGGCCGATAATATATCGATCCAATTCAGCCACAATCTGTTTGGGTGTTAGTGCACTGGTCAAAGTGTTAGTTGATAACGACTCGGCAAGCAGAGCAGAAGTTTGTTCTTTCATTGAATATTCCATTGTTCTTTAGTGACATCAGACTGTTAATTTAACTCAATGATCTCGATTTGA
>CAYVHK010000158.1:7746-10559 GCA_964451145.1 uncultured bacterium
GGTGATTTTTAAAGCTTTCTCAACGATCTTCGCTGGCGAAAGATCGGTATTCTCCAGTAGCGCGCGGGCTGCAGCTAATGCATAATTGCCGCCGGAACCAATAGCTAAGACCCCGTCATCAGAAGTAATCAAATCTCCGTTACCAGAAATTAGATAAGAATCTTCCACATCTACAGCAATCATAAGAGCTTCAATTCGTCGTAAAACCCGATCGCCACGCCAATCTTGAACCAACTCGTAAGCCGCACGTTGTAGATGTCGGTGTTGTCCCAGCTTTTTTTCCAGTTTTTCAAATAGGGTGAGACCATCAGCTGCTGAACCCGCAAAACCGATCATCACACTGTTTTGGTGTATTTTCCGAATCTTTTTGGCTCCATGCTTGACAACCGTGTGGCCGAGGGTAACCTGACCGTCGCCACCAAGTGCCACATGCTGATTACGTCGAACAGTTAGTATTGTCGTTGATCGTAACATCTTTTCCTCGCTCTGTTTCAATTTATATTATCGACCACTTGCTAGTCGATCAGCATGCCATTTGGGAAGTTCCGCCAACCGAATTTTATCTTGTGTGGCTTTGATGTCATATGCAATCCGCTTAATAAGGATCGTACAAGACTCCTGGTCGAAGATTGCGTAACTGGCTCTTGGGTCTAAATCGCGTGGTTGACCAACCGAACCTGGATTGATGAAATATCGATTCTTGGTGTGCAAAGGATAAGGAAAATCAGGTTCAGGATAAATAAGGGGCAAACGTTGGTCAGTTGAATGAATAGCAGCAATGTGTGTATGTGCAAAAAAAGTAATCCAATGTAACGTTTTTTTTAAATGACGTTTGGCATCTGTTCGGCTAAGGATATCATCATCGATCTGCGTCGGACTGCCATGAACAAACTGAACAGCCCCAAAATCCTCAAGCTGTTGCGGCCCTTCCGGCAAACGTTGTAGATATTGCCGTTTCTCAGGGGTAATTTGGTTATGTGTCCACAGTAGACTGAATCGTTCTAATTGCTGATGAAGATGCCAGCGTGTCGGGTTACGATATTGTAGATCAACAATAGTACGATCGTGATTACCTCGCAAAACAAGATTGGGCCGAATTCGTTGAATCAAATCAATAGTTTTGTTAGGAGCCGCACCATAGCCAACCAAATCTCCCAAGCAGATATAGTCATCTACCATTTCCAATTGGGCATCGAACAAAACCGATTTTAACGCCTCAAAATTAGCATGAACGTCAGCAAACACGCAAAGCCTCATCAATGAGTGTCACGAGGTTGATTATCAAAAGTGATAACCAGCCGATCTTCGATTAATTTCGCACCTGACGGTTGCTTGTCTGTCAGCGAACGTGGCAATGGTATATGTTGTCGAAAACCACCAATCTGAACGATCACTTCTTCAGCTCGTTTTGCCAGCTTAATTTCACCTTTTTCTACAAAAGGTAATAATAGAGAGATTTGATACTGATCATCATATTTGCCAAATTGATAAGCCTTTTCGGTCTGGTAAATAGAAATGGGATCAATCTCTGCGTAAAGTCGATTACCTAACCGATTGAGTCCTTCCACCCCTAAGACTTGGTCATTGAACAAGTGAACCTTCCAAATCGGCACATTGGTAAAGTAACGCTCCGCTTCCTCAATGTATTTTTGCTGAGTTTTTTTCCAAGACCCGAAAAACGAATCATCGATTGTTGATGGTAGTATTCGGTTGATAATAACAGCGTCAACTGTCAAACCATATAGACTGAAGTACATAAATGCTCGCTGTGTTTCTTTAATTACCATTTTTTCTGGGTTAGTGACCAAGCGAACAGTGGTCATTTTGGGATCTATCAGAAGTTGATCCACACCTTCGATACGGCTAAACAGGTCTTCCAGATTTTGGAAGTAATCGTCTTGTGGTAGGGGGATTGAAGCAATTTTTTTAACAAAGGTACGAGCTGCCCCTGCTAATTTGCGTTCAATTTTGAAGATATGTCGCATGTACCAGTCCAAAACGGTAGGAATACTAACAAATCGTAAGGATTCACCGGTTGGTGCGCAATCCAAAATAATTACATCGTAGGTTTTCTCTCGGTAATATTGATTAATGTAGAGTAATGCACAAATCTCCTCCATCCCGGGGAAGACTGCGACCTCCTCTGCTACAATTTGGTCTAAACCCGAAACCTGTAACACTAATTCTAGATAGGACTGGACTTCGGACCAATACTGTTTAAGAGCTTGTTGAATATTGATTTCCTGTATGAATAATCGATCATTAACCTGTTGAACAATATTCTCTGGTTGATGAACTAACCCACTATCAAGATCAAAGGCGTCAGCTAGGGAATGAGCCGAGTCCAATGAAATGACAATTGTTTTATATCCCTGCTGACTCAGTTTTAAACCAGTGGATGCAGCAACACTGGTTTTTCCAACTCCGCCTTTTCCAGTATAGAGTAGAATCCTCACTAACGACCTCCTATCTGAGGTCGGCAATTATACACAAGCTAAACCATTACTGACAACTGAAACAGATAGCATTACCATTTCTTTTTATATGCCTATGTGTGATTGTTTCATGTCTCGATGCGTTGTACTTATCTTTTGAAAAAACTTTTATCTTTGACAACGGAAAAGCCAATGCCATATACTGTGCTTCGCTTTTCGGGCGGGTAGCTCAGCTGGTTAGAGCGCTGCCCTTACAAGGCAGAAGTCACAGGTTCGAATCCTGTTCCGCCTACCAAGCGAGAAAAGTGGCCCCGTGGTGTAGCCTGGTTAGCATATTTGCCTGTCACGCAAAAGGTCGCGAGTTCAAATCTCGTCGGG
>CAYVHK010000159.1:0-10546 GCA_964451145.1 uncultured bacterium
AAATTCCGAAAAGGTAAGAAAAAGGCCCTGTAGTACTTCAAGAGCTTTATGACTACGAGAACGATCCCTTCGAAAAACGAAACTTAGTTCATGACCAAGATTACGCTAATCAGCTGAATCGATTGGTAGATATAGCCCGTGCGACTCGAACAGAAACGTAGCATCCAAATACAAGAGCTACGGTGATATTTACTATATTGATAGTAAAAATAAATAGATAAGGTTTTAGCTGAAAAAGAACCTTTAAGAACTAAAACCGGTGTCATTAGTCTAATTACCTCGGTTTTATTAACGAATGACACTATAAGAAAGCCAACAAAGCACAATATGATGAGGGGACTCACTCAGGTTAAATGTGAAATTATTTTTCCAGGGGGGATTTCCCTATAAAACCATTTAGAATTGACTATATGCTCGGATATGGTCATTCCGAGCATATGGCATGTCAGTTTGGTATTTCTTAAAGTTAGTTAGTCATCAACAATATAATGGCACAAGTGTTGTGCGCGTAGCGACATCCGATCAAAGTTTTGGCGAGGTAGGCATTTGGAAAGATGTTGTCGAAACCATGGAGCATAGTATTGCACACTAACCATTGGTCGAGGTTTGTCAGAATTATTAGCAGTTCCTCCATGCCAACATCGAATATCCCGGATCAAGGCCGAGCCGACAGGAGCACAGACCAGACAATTTCTCATCCAAGGTGGCTCTTCTTCTAAGGTTGGAATTGGAGCTTGCAACCTTTGTGTACAGGGGATTTGCCGAATTGCCCCATTCTCTTGACTAAAATTAACCAGTGGAAAGTTGATCACTAGTGTTGGTGGTGGTAAAGCACGATAGGAAGTTTGGTCAATCCAATGGTCAGTAAATCCTAGTTCATTTCCATCAGAGTGGAGAGGCTGAATTTCAGATTTTGGCAAAGAAAAATCCCCTCCTGCTCCACTACACAAAAAATTATTGTTGCCCCAAATGGCTTCTACTATCGATAGAATTGATGGGATATCAATTAACTCACACCACTCAAAATGATGAATTTGGTTTCCGAAAGAATAACGGTGATGTCCTCGGTTACCAATGCCATCTGGGTCTTTTTCGATGATATTGCTGATGACTCGATCAGCTGCGCACTGTATCCGATTAAGTTTTTCGCCACTTAATACGTTCCGTACTGCTACGAATCCATCTCTCAGCAGAATTTTCTTCGCTTTCTCAACCTCGTTTGGTTCTAGAATTTCAATCTCGAGCATTACTCTGACCCTTTTACCGTTTAAGTAATTTAAGATTTATTGAAAATAATGAACAGCGATTGGGTGGAATTTAAAATCTATTCAGACAATTTTTTATTCATATTCCACCCAATCAGTCCATAATATTTTTCCTCGCCCTTTTTAAGCGACTTACTGTCGGACAAAATTTGAAACCGTGTCCGACAAGTCTGCGTAATTAAAAACATATCAGTTAATGGGGGGACTTATGTGGCTCGATATGAATGAAGCCGCCTTCTACTTGAAGGTCAGCAGAAGAACGATTCAACGCCAAGTGACTAACAATAGCATAAAAAACAAGAAAGAGGGTAGAAGAAGACTAATTTGGGTTGCCGATAAGGAGGCACTCCTTTGTTCGACAGAGAATCTAGATGACCAGCAAAATATTGAACTAAAGACGAAAATATCGAACTTGGAAAAAAAAGTAGGGCACTTGTCCCATAAACTATTTCAAATGTCGGACAAAGCCGATCGAGAACAAAAACTGATAAAAACTAAGGATCAACAAATTAGAAAACTACAACAGGCACTAGACCAAGAACAAAAACTGAATGTTATCGGCCAAAGGAATGTGGAGAATCTATCCAACCAAATCGAAGCCCAAAGACTACAGTTAGAAGAATGGCAATGCCTCACACCATTGATGGCTAGATTAAAGTCTGTCTTCTTGACTGATTAAGACCACACAAAATCTATGGTTACCAATTTAGTTAGAGCAGCATCAGGTATTTGGACATACCATCGGCAAACGGAGGTTTAACTTGATAAATCCCAATATAAATTCACTAATATTCAAGGATGTTGATTATTTGCACCGGGTTTTGATCGGACGAGAAATATTGGACGACGACTATTTGAACGCGTTTATCTCAGATTTTGAAAATGGAATATATACTTATTCAGACTTAAGAGAGTATTTACAGCGCTTACTCAAAGTTGTAATTGACAAGGCTGGTAAGAGGTTAGCTCCAACACTAAAGCTCTTCATTGAAAACAAAATTGATGATACATCTTGTGTCACCGATATAGCTTTTTTACCGGAAACGGTAGAGGATTATGAAAGCCTAGCTCACTATTCTAAAATCCAGGTTTTGTTGGAACAGCAAAACCGACTGGGATACCAAAATCATATTAACGAAGTTAACTACCATTCAGTATTTGAAGGTTTGCGAATCGAGTATGCTGAATGTACAGAAGAAGCACTGACAGAAGAATTCACTTTTAATCTTGAAAGTTTGAAAGTTTGAAAGTAAATTAATACTATCAAGAAATCGACTAATGCTTGTAGTAAACATTAAGGATGTATAACAATTGAGGGAAGACAAATTTTTTCTTAAGTTGAAGTGCGTTTTGATGTTGATTTCAATTTTATTTGTCTTGTTTAGTTGTAATCAGGATCAGGTGAAGTCTGGCAAAACATCCTCTACAATTGTACCTCTTGAAGAAAGTATTATTAATCTAGGTCCAGCTTCTAAAATAACTTGGAAAGCAGATGGTGCTAAGATGGTGTTAATTCCAGCGGGTAGTTTTGAAATGGGTGATCATCTGGATGGCATAAAAGCATCTTTGCCTGTACATACCGTAGAATTGGATGCTTTTTACATGGATATTCATGAAGTAACAATGGGAAAACACAAAAAATTTATCAAGGAAAAAGGTGTCCCTTTCTTACCCGCTTTTACTAAAGAGGTTTCACCGGCAGATAAACACCCAGTTGTAGGCATTACATGGAAAGATGCTTCAGCTTACGCCAACTGGGCAGGTAAGCGGCTGCCCACAGAAGCAGAATGGGAGTATGCAGCTCGTGGAGGATTAGCAGGCAAGCGATATCCCTGGGGAAATGATGAAAGGCCAGCACGTGATCATGCCAACTATGAAGGAACTGATGGGAAAGACAAATGGAAAGGTAAATCTGCGCCAGTGGGTAGTTTTTTACCTAATGGTTATGGCTTGTACGATATGACGGGAAATGTGTTACGTGGTGGAGCTTGGAATAATGGAAGCAGCTTTCTGCGTGTGGCCGATCGAGACCATCCTCCACCCATAAATCGAAAAAATACCTTCGTCGGATTCAGGTGTGTTGCAAACATTAAGTGATAGAAGAACAATTGCATTTCGTAAATGAATTGTTCTTCTATCACTTAATGTACTGTAATTAATCTATCTAGGTTACGAAAGATGTTTTTATTGTTTATTTCATCTTGATTAAAGTTTAATTGGATATTTTTTAGCAAAAAATTAATGTTACATAGATAGATAAAAAAATCAGATTTTAATAACATAGGATTGGAGATATGATAGTCATTTCACCAGCAAAAAGGCTTGATAACACCATCAGTAAGGTAGTTTTAAAACCAACCAAACCAGTCTTTGACCAAGAAGCTATATTTTTGGCCGACCAGCTGTCCAAGTTAAATGCTGATGATCTCAGTAGTCTAATGAAAACAAGTAATAATATTGCAGAGTTAAATGTTCAGAGGTTTAAAAACTGGGGTAGTTCATCACTTTCAGAAAAAAGAGCAATTTTTCAATTTAAAGGAGATGTTTTTAAACATCTAAACACAGAAGATCTATCTCAAGATGATGTTAATTACATGAATAGTAAACTAAGGATTCTTTCAGGTATGTATGGCATCCTTAAACCATCTGATCAGATGAACCCATATAGACTTGAGATGGGAACTCGACATCCATTTGGTGATTCAAAAAATCTTTATGAATTTTGGGGGGATAAAATCGCCAACCAGATTAAATTAGATCTTCGCAAGGAAATTCTTTTTAACTTAGCCTCAGAAGAATATTTTTCATCCATAAAAAAATATATAGCTCCTTCCCAAGTCATGCAGTTCAAATTCCTTTCAGTCTCTGCAGGTCAAGAAAGAGTGATTGGAGTTATAGCAAAAAGAGCCAGAGGAGAAATGGCCAAGTTCTTGATTAAAAATAGAATTGAGAATGAAAATGGAATAGAAAAGTTCTCATCGATGGGCTTCAAATTTAAAAAATTTGAGCAAAATCGATTCACTTTCTTAAGAATTTAGATTTTTTCAAGTGTTAATATATTCCTTCTTTCCAGACAAGTACTGTTACCTTTCATTAGTTTCTGTTAGAAGAAAATATTGGCGGTAGTTAGTTTAGATAAATGTTTATTGCTGTCTCAATCCTGCAGGCCACTATTGCATTTCATGAATCAGCGATCTGAATTTTAGTTTCTATTAGAAATTAATGCTTGACACGCATCGTAATCCACCGCTACTACTTCCTGAAGGATCGTGATAGCTTCGTTTAGATACACGAAGATCAGTAGCAAGATAACTCCAAGACCCTCCCCGCAAAACTCGGTATTTTCCGTTAGCAGGCCCCGAAGGATTATTTCGTGGCGAGACTCGATAATATTTTTCGTCATACCAGTCTAATGTCCATTCCCACGCATTTCCTGACATGTCATATAAACCGTAGCCATTAGGTTTAAAACTACCTATTGGCGAAGATTGCCACCATTTATCCTTGCCATTTATGCCATGGCAGTTGGCATAATCTCGTGCTTGGAACAAATCATTCCCCCAAACATACTCTTCTACAACCAGCCCCCCCCTTGCAGCATATTCCCATTCTGCTTCTGTGGGTAGTCTCTTACCTGCCCACATTGCATAAGCCACTGCATCCTTCCAGCTTAGATAGGTCATTGGATATTCATCTCCGGGTGAGTACAAAGCCACATGATCCCACAGATCATAGCTATAGCCAGTTTCTTTGAAAAACTTCTTGAATTGACCTACTGACACTTCGTTGACGTCCATGTAGAAATTATCTATTTCAACCGTGTGTACTGGCTTTTCATTCGGCACATCATTATTGGCTCCCATCTTAAAGTATCCAGTCGGTATGAGAACCATTTTGGCCCCATCTTTATCCCAAGTTATTTTTTTGGTTATACTTACTTGATCGTAGACCAAATCCTTAATTGACTTCTTCCCTTTCTCATCAGAATTATGGCCGCACCCAATCGGATAGGCTGATCCTACCAACAACAAAAACACCCAAATAAATTTCCACATTATATTTTTTGTAAGTAGATACATTAGTGTTCGACTTGTTTTGTACAATAGGCAAATTGTATTTTCGTAACCGAATTAAGTCAATATGTCAGAGTCGTTATAAAGGAATGTTTACGGATCTTGGCAATAATATATTTATTATTTCAAGCTAAGCTGTTTAGACACAGAGTATCCGGCATGGATCCCAACAATCCATTTTGAAGTACATTTATCCTTGCTTACTAATTAAAAATTGACACGATTATGCCAAATTAATTAATGGATACATTTTCACCTGTCCTAATCAAAAGTTAGTTTATCCCTTTTTATCACCACATCTCACCTCAATTTTCTACTTAACTATTTTTCAAATTGTTGGGTAAGTAAGAAGATATGTGATGTCCCTAAAGACCTTTCTGTACCTATCCCTCATTCCATTCGAAAATGATTGACTTTGGATAACCGATACTTTATTCTTAGTCCCTGATTCATCGTAGTAGCGGTATTTTGAGACAGGGGAGAAAAATGTCA
Organism: uncultured bacterium; assembly: GCA_964451145.1. Lineage (GTDB taxonomy): Bacteria > Poribacteria > WGA-4E > WGA-4E > UBA9662 > TMED15. The sequence goes on from CAYVHK010000159.1 coordinate 5,831, forward strand.
AATAACCACCAATCACCAATTTTAAGCCAAGACGATTTGAAATTTTGGGAAAAAAACGGTTATGTTGTGGCGAAAAAAGCCGTTTCTAAAGAGAACGCGAATCGGGCCGCCCAAGCGATATGGGATTTTCTAGATATGGACCCGAGTTGTCCAGAGACCTGGTACCCAGATCCTCCACGGCATAGTATTATGGTTGAGATTTATCAGCACCAATCTTTGTGGGATAATCGACAATCTCCACGTGTTCACCAAGCCTTTAGTCAAATTTGGAATAACGAGAAACTATGGGTCAGTTTTGATCGAGGTAGCATGAATCCGCCAAATCGCGATCCTAACGCTAAACAGTTTGGTCTGCATTGGGACACTAATGTTGGGAATCGGCCAGTGGGTTTCGGCGTTCAAGGTGTGTTGTACCTGACCGATACGGCGGAAAATCAAGGATCTTTTCAGTGTGTTCCCGGCTTTCATAATATTATTGAGGATTGGTTGGACAACCTGCCCGAAGGCGAAGACCCACGCAGTCAAGACCTCCACGCTTTAGGTTCAAAATGCATACCTGCTGAGACTGGAGATCTGATTATTTGGCGAACCGCTCTACCTCATGGAGCTAGCCTAAATACATCGGACAAACCACGAATCGTCCAGTATATTACCATGAATCCAACCAACGAGAGTAATAATGAAGCCTGTCAAAGCAGAATTAATTGGTGGCAAGAACGGTTGACCGGACTAGGCCGAAACAGCAAAGAAAAGGAACATCATTACGGCAAAACCGCTGAGTTAACACCACTGGGACGAAAATTACTTGGCATAGACAAATGGAACTAAATAATCAAAAGGAACATCAAATGGGAAAAATTAGAGTTGGCGTAATCGGTGCGGGCGGCATAGTCCGTCGGTTGCATCTGCCTGACCTGAATCAAAATGATAATTTTGAAGTAGTTTTAATTAGTGGACGCAAAGAACACCGGCTGAAACAACAATGCCGAGAATTTAATATTCCCAATTGGACGACTGATTACGAAGCTGTCATTGCAGAGGAAAAAGTAGATGCTGTGGTAGTCGGCACGCCTCATCCACACCATGTTTCTTGGGGGATAAAAGCCATTTCAGTGGGTAAACACCTGCTGATGCAAAAACCACTCTGTGGAAATATGGATGAAGCGAACTCATTTGTTGAAGCGGTTGAAAAGAGTGATCGAACGGTGATGTGTTTGCCTCATTTTGGTAGTCAAGCCTACAAAATTCGAGAAATGATCATCAAAGGAGCCATTGGTCAGGTATCGGGAGCCAGATATCGCACTAGTCATGGTGGCCCAGAGATTTATTATGCAGAGATTCGGGATCTATTCGGTGAAACCGACGATGATTTGTGGTTCTTTGATGCTAAACGTGCTAGTGTTGGTGCTTTGTTCGATATGGGCGTGTATGCTGTTTCCAATTTGGTGGCCATGCTCGGTTCCTTCGTTAAAGTAACTGGATTTGTCAGCACCTTCGATAAACCAACTGATTTGGAAGATGTGGCGACTCTAGTTTTGCAAACTGAATCGGGTGCTATAGTCACGGCAGAAACAAGTTGGTGTGATCCGGCTCGAACCAGTGAAGGGAGCATTCATGGTACAGCTGGAAAATTTACTCTGCCAGGACGAGAAGGTGCGGCAGTTAGCCTTCACACACCAACATCTTACACTAGAGAACACGCGCCAGTTGATATTCAAGCGGTCGACTGTTCGGATACTAACCCTGGTAATATGCACCAGCACTTTGCCGACCACATTCGATCTGGCACCTCTCCTCCCCTTTCCAATGCCCAATCGGCGCGACACGTAACCGAGATTATGCTAGCGGGTATGGAATCTTCCCGATTAGGGCAAGCGATTGAATTGCAAACTCGATCTGAAATTTAGTTTAGAGAGAGGGGAATTTAATGCAACTAAGAGCTGAATTTCGGTGTGCATCGGGTTGTGACGAAAATTATCCACTCAACCAGATCATTTATCGTTGTCAACAGTGTGACGGATTGTTGGAAGTCAAACACGACATTGATCAACTTAAAAAAAGAGATGCTAAATCGTGGATCGATTTGTTCGACCGACGCTACATGCGGACTAACTTTCCCTATGGCAGCGGGGTTTGGGGAAAGAAGGAATTGGTATGTCCTAACGTAGAAAATGAGAACGTTGTTTCAATGTTTGAGGGAGGAACTAACCTCTTTTGGGCTGATCGGTTCGGGCACCAAATCGGTTTAGATGACTTATGGATCAAGCAATGTGGCAATAGCCACACCGGGTCTTTCAAGGATTTAGGAATGACTGTTTTGGTATCCATGGTCAAACAGATGTTGTTCGAAGGAAAACCGATAAAAGCTGTTATCTGCGCTTCCACAGGCGACACTTCAGCAGCTCTTTCAGCATATGCTGCTGCAGCCGATATTCCGTCCATCATTCTTTTACCAAGAGACAAAGTTTCTACTACCCAGTTGATTCAACCAATTGCCAATGGTGCCTTTACGTTAGCTCTCAAGACAGATTTCGATGGTTGTATGGCAATTATTCAACGTTTGGCCCAAACGGAAGGGTTCTATTTGGCTAATTCGATGAACTCACTACGAATAGAAGGGCAAAAAACTATCAGCTTTGAGTTGGTCCAGCAATTTGATTGGCAAGTTCCGGACTGGGTGATTATTCCGGGCGGAAATTTGGGAAATGTAACCGCTTTGGGATTGGGATTTTTGATGATGAAAGATTTGGGTTTGATTGAAAGATTACCTCGTATTGTCTGTGCTCAAGCAGCACGTGCCAATCCACTCTACCGTAGTTTCAAAACCAATTTTGAGGAATTCGACAGTCTTAAGGCACAAACCACACTCGCTAGTGCTATTCAAATCGGAAATCCGGTTTCAGTTTGGAAGGCCATCAAAATTTTGAAAAAATTTGATGGCCTAGTTGAGCAAGCCACTGAATCGGAACTGACAGAGGCTGTTGCTCAAGCTGACCAGACTGGTCTGTTTAACTGTCCACATACTGGTGTTGCTTTGGCCGCTCTTTTGAAATTGACGAAAGATGGACGAATCCAAAGCCAAGATCGAGTTATCGTCATTTCCACTGCTTCCGGCTTGAAATTCCCTGATTTCAAGATTGGTTACCACGAAAAGACATTGGATAACATTGAATCGCAATACGCTAACTCGCCAGTTGAGATCGATCCTGACTATGATGACATCCGACGGACTATTGACCAGTTAATCAACTAATTAGTCAAACTGAGGTAATTAACTTATGCCAAACTTCACCTTCAATCAACTTCAATCGGTCACTAGTCAGATTTTCACAACTCTTGGTGTGTCCCCAGATGAAGGGGAAACGCTGGGCTACTTTTTGGCCAGTGCAAATTTGGTTGGCCATGATTCTCATGGTGTAATCCGTATTCCGCAATACATTCAACACATCAAACGGGGAGAAATCAAATTAGGAATGAAAATTGAACTCCTGAATGAAACTGCAACAACCGCAGTTATCAATGGAAATTGGGGGTTCGGTCAAGTGGTAACGAAGCAAGCTACCGAGTTAGCTGTTACAAAAGCAATCGAGAATGGTCTGGGTTGTGTTACCGTCCAAAAAAATAACCATGTGGGCCGACTTAGTGACTACGCTCACCTTATTGCCGAAAAAAGTTGTATTGGTATACTAATGGTTAATGGACATGGTAGCGGAACTCGAGTTGCTCCCTTCGGTGGTATAGACGGCCGACTTTCGACTAATCCTTTGTGTATCTCCATACCTCAGAAGAATGATGAGCCGATCGTTGCTGACATTACCACTAGCGTGGTGGCGGAAGGCAAGATTCGTGTCAAGCGCAATCAAGGAGAACAACTACCACTAGGATGGATTATTGATGCCGATGGTAATCCATCTCAAAACTCGAAAGATTTCTACGAAAAACCTTATGGTGCATTGCTACCTTTCGGCGGGGATGTGGCGCACAAAGGATTTGCCCTGTCCATGATAGTTGATATTTTGGCTGGTGCTTTGAGTGGGGCGGGTTGTAGTGGTAACACCGCCCCTCGCTTTGGAAATTCCGTCTTTATTTTAGCCATAAAAGTCGAAAATTTCGTGCCAAAATCCATTTTTCATCAACAGGTTCAGAATCTTATCAAGTGGGTGAAATCAGCTCGGCACGCAGCAGGATTCGATGAAATTCTAGTGCCAGGCGAGCCTGAGCAACGTGTAAAAGCTCAACGAGAAAAAGACGGAATCCCCATAGATGATGAAACGTGGCGACAGATTTTAAGCGTTGCTCAGCAATTAGGCTTGAACTTCACTGCAACTTAAAACTTTCGAAAAGGACCTCTTGGACTGATTCTGGTCCATCCAGCAACAAATTTAATTTCTCTTTCAGATCTTCCTTCAACTCTAATTTGATGGCTTCTTGTTTTAATTCAAAGGCAGTTTTTGCGCTCAGTATTGCTACAACTTCATCCCAAGCTGCCGCCCAGAAAAATTCCTGAAGTTGCTTCTGCTCTTCAGTCGGTTGTTCGGCGACCAAAAATTGGCTACGTTCATTTACTTTCATAATCAGCTGGAGTTTCACTTCAACCGCTCGTACAGAATCGCTATCTGCAGTATTAGTCATAACTCCTTAGGCGCTACTGAACTAACCTAGTCCCGCTGCCATACCAATTTTAATAATTTTTGGTGTAATCGGTTCTGATACTAG
>CAYVHK010000160.1:0-10403 GCA_964451145.1 uncultured bacterium
GTAGAGAGGAATGCGTCGATGACGATAATATAAATGTTCAATATCAGCCGTGGTTACGCCCGGGGTGTTTACTTTAATGATTTGATTGCAAATTGTTTTATATGCAGCAATAGGAGCATTCACACCTTTTGTTATAAGAATATGAAAGTTGAGAGGATCAACATCGAAGGTTGTTAACTGTCTCAGACTAAAAGGTGGCTGCCTTTTGGATGTGACCATAATCGTGATTCCTGATTTATGTTTCACGACAATCGTCGGTCCCTGATCACAATCCGTAGCCCCGCCATGACGTATCTTTGATTCATAGAATTTACCATCGTATTTACCAATAAGCTTGACTGACCCGATCCAAGGAACACCATGTAGCTGATCTGTTTTTGCACCTACTTTTATTTCATGTACTGAACCAATTTCAAGATCCATAAATTGGTTGGCAACTATCTGATCATACAGACAAACAAACGTATTAGTTAGACCCTGCCTCTGACACTCGTGCAACAGAATTGTACTGTCTGCTGGTGCTCCACCTCCTGTGTTATCTCCCATATCCAGTAAGCAAATGGGACCTTTTAAAGATCTACACTTTGCAATTGTTTCTTCCATTGTCTCTAATTCAGCTTGGAAATCTCTTCGGTGCTGGATTAGATATTCTGCCAATGCATCTGCATATTTCCGAGCTAATGCTCGATTTCCATTTGTCACAACGATAAAAGACGCGCCCATCTCCTTTACGTCTGAATAAGGAAATCCCAACATGATACTATTGGTAAGAACAGTTGAGTCTCTTAGTTGTTGATTGGCAAGATTATACAGTGGTAAGCAAGGATGTATATTTGATTCTTGTTTTTGAATGCTAATGGCTATGGGAGGCCTAGCAATTTCCATCACTGGTTGGATGTTACCCTGCAAAGTTTTGATCAGTAGATAAGCCGCTTGTGTTCCTACTGTAAACTGATCAAGATGTGGGTTACTTCTGTATGCAATCAATGCATTGCACGATTTAGCCATCAGGGGGGATAAATTGCCATGTGGATCTAATGTTCCAATAATTGGTATATTTGGCCCCAAGAATTTACGTAATTCACCTAGCCAGTATCCATCCGCATCCGAATATTTCTTTGAAACTGTAGCACCATGTGGGGCAACTAGTACACCATCGATTGGGCCTGCCTGATCTAAAAGTTTTAAGATAGAATCAACGATACGTTGATAAGCCAGAGCCGTAATTGTCCCGTAAGGAACAGCTCGAGCTAACATAATTGGGACAGTATCGAACTCATCTTTAACTTCGTCTAGGACTGAAAAAAAACCTGATGTTTCATGATGAGTACCGCTCATGCCTTGGTAAAAATCGTTTCCTTCTAACAGGCAGTCATTTTTGAAGGATTGATAAGTCGTTGGAGATGAAATAAACGTATTGGACTCATGCAAAAATCCAATGATCGCTATCCTTTTACGTTTAGCCATGAATTATGTTACCAGCCAGTTTATAGGACACCATATTTTTTATAAGCATCGGCAGCCAACATACCATTGATAATAGCATTGCGAGTTATGTTTTCATCATGCAATTTTTTCCAAGCTTTCTGAATAACCTGCCTTTCAATTTTCTTAGGAACCACAACTATTCCATCATTATCGGCTATTACCAAATCTCCAGTACAAAACGTCACTCCGTCAATTTCGACGGGTTCGTCTATTGAGACAACACGTTGACGATTCATACTATCATAAACACAGCGACTCGTCGCATACACGGCAAAACCAAGACTTTTAATTTTGGCAGTGTCAAGGACTGCGCCATGAATGATTGCCCCCACACAACCCCGATTCTTTGATGCAGTTGAAAGCAGTTCCCCCCAAATCCCTGAATTAGTTGAGCCATTGGCTGCACAAATCATTACATCATCAAGCTGACAGGAATCAATTGCTTTCAACTCTAGCTCATAAGGAGATGGATCTTCGAAATCAATATCCTCCCATAGGGTTGTTTTACAACGTCCAACTAGCACACCTTCAGATGTTTGAGGTAGTAAAGGAACTTGTGGAGATTGCTTTTTGTAGCCTAATGAATCCAACGCGTCGGATACGACCGCCGCATAGAATTTTTCACGCATCATCTCCAAGGTAATTTCTAGTGGGGCTAACATTTTCTATTTCTCCCTACTTACAAAATTAATTAGTTAGTATTTACGCATCTTGGTCAAAAAGTGCCCAAGTTATGAAGGTTCCATGTAATCGCTATTAATTTTCACCCTATGTTAATAAACTGATATTTACCCTAAATTTATCAACAGCAGGCAGTTCAAAGAGAAGATGCTGAGGCAAGTATATTTTTATTTTTCATCACTTTCATCGTTAACCTGAATCAAAAATATTATTACCAAAAAAACTAAAAAACAATTTTCCAGTCGAGTTAAGTTGATTGAGCAATTAAAATTAATAATTCGATAAAGGTATCACAATCTTTCTTAAAAAGTCTTTGCTAATCTGTCTGTTGTGGATTTTGGCCCCTAACCACGATCCGTATATGTTAGATAAATAAAACATACTACCAACTACTGAGAACGACCAACCTTTGATTGACCGCTCTTTCTGATGCCGAAAACCACTATAGCTCAATAGGCCAATGACGGTAATAGTCGGTAGTGTATTGAAAAAATCTCCCAAGCGACCAAGATAGATTCGGCCTGCTCCAGGCAAAAGGGCTGATAAGATTCCTGCTACAAATGGACTTTTAGTTGGTAACTTTTGCCCTTCTTCAACCAGCGATTGATAATAGTCTAATATTTCGTCTGAGGAATTAGAATTAACAGTTGTAAAGGAGAAGTATTCTTGTGCCAAGTCAAATTGGCCTAAAAAAAGCTGGTTGATACCAAGCCAGATTTTTCCCTTGGCTCTATACTTATTAGGAGAGTTTGCAATTTTATTAAAGGCTGTGATCGAACGAAAGTAGTCCCCAAATAGAAAGTAGGTTTGACCGATTTCGGACTGCGCTAGCCACCAATTCTCACTAGCGATAGTGGCTATTTGCTGAATGTTTTTGTAATTATCAATCGCCTTCTCCAACTTTTCTAACTGTCGATAACTATCGGCTAACTTAAACCCACAGGCTATTAAGCCCGTTGACCCAGTAGCAGATAAATATCTCTGATATTCGATAATTGACCGTTTATGGTCCGCTGTCTGGTATAGATAATCAGCAAATTTGAGGATATGAACAGGGAACTTGTAATCAATTTTACCAATAACGGGCTGATATTGTTGAGATTTAGTACTCAATCCAATAAAAAATAAGACCAGCAAAAAAATGAGTCTTCGGCTTTTTAACATACTAGATAGTTGTCTAGCTGTGGAAAATCACTAGCTACTATGTGGAATTTTTGGTTTGCCAATGAGTCAAGCCAATGCCGATCAGCGGATACTTCGTCGGGGATTTGGTACCAATTGACATAAATTGATTTCAGTCTGCTCAAGTTAAATGCATTTATTATAATAGAGAAAATGCGATCGAATGTTGGTTCGTTCGTTTCTGACTTTGATTGTTTTTTCCATAGATGGTTTAAGTAAATTGAGTTTCTATTCGATTATTCGATAACACAAGCAACCGACAACTACTTGCCAACCATTTTAGGATCAGTGTCAAGCTGTTAAAAGGAAATAAATTTTGTTCAGCGAATTGATAGGTCCGTTCAGTTGGTGACTAAGCCGTAGTGTATAAACCTAGGCTCTTCTTACACTATTCAAATAACTATTATGTCAAATTGTTCAAACAGCGTCTTGGTATGAATCCATTGGTTGTTTAGATTTTCAATATTTTCAAAAATCAGGAGTTGGAATGAGTCGATTATTTAACACTGATTCAATCGTGGACATCAAACTAGTATCTTCCCCCAAAATTTAACAAATACACCTAAAGTAAAAGCGTATTATTTATCGGGACAGTGGATCAATTTGGTACATTTTTTTCTGATTGTCTTTCTGCTATAATGTGTGATTAGAACTTACTTATGATCGGCATTCGCCCCAAGTATACGTCAAGTGAGAGGAATTATGAATAAAAAACGTATTATTGTTGCACGTCAAACCGGGAAGATAACACTGATCGAAACCCCAATTCCAGAACTCAAACCTGGCAGCGTTTTGGTTCGCGTTCAGAGTTCGTTAGTCAGTCCGGGCAGCGAGGTTGGGGGGTGGCGGAATCTACATAATCAAAAAGCGACAGATTCGGAGCCCCATCCTTTTGGCTACGCTAACGCAGGAATAGTAGAGGAAGTCGGTGATGGCGTAAACCAGTTCCAGATTGGTGATCGCATTGCTTGTATGGGAGCTGGTTATGCTCTTCACTCTAATTATGCTGTGGTGCCACATAATCTCTGTGTACCACTACCTGATAATGTAACCTTTGCTCAAGGGGCTTACGGTCATTTAGCTGCTACTGCTATCCACGTCTATCGACGAGGTCAATCAGGGTTTGGTGAATTTGCTGCAGTGGTTGGTTTAGGTGTTTTGGGCCAGCTTTGTGCCATGGTCCATCAAATGGCTGGCAGTTTAGTTATCGGCTGGGATGCCATTCCCTTTCGTACTAAGATAGCTAATAACTGGGGAATCGACTCTGTCGCGATACCGGGTCAAGAAGATGAGGTGGAATTAACTCGAAAATTTACAACGCAACAAGGCCTAGATACTGCGGTAATTGCTTTTGGGGGTGATGCTAACGTAGCAATAGAACAACTTCAAAAATGCTTCAAATCCTCACCTGATGGACACTTGATGGGGCGGTTGATGATTCCAGGGGGAGCTTACTTCGACTTCCCTCGTTTGATTACTAATATGGATATTTGTCGGGTTGGTCGTACTGGATTTGGCTATCACGATGAGGCATGGGAGTTCGGAAAAGATTACCCGCCGGTTGTCATGCGATGGACCACTCAAACTAATCTCAAACTATGTATGCGTCTAATTTCAGAGGGTAAGTTGGATGTCAATGCTTTGACTACACATACTATTCTTTTACAAAATGCTGAGTCTCGAATGGCCAAAATCATCCAAGAGCCAGACAAAATGCTTGGCATTGTCTTTGAAATGAGCGACTGGTAAAGATCGGTCCATTAACTCACTGATGGAGCAAATGATGGAACAAAAAATGCTGGATTACTTGTTCGATTTGCAAGGCTACTTAGTATTAGAGAATGCAATCTCTGCCGAAGAGTTTGATCATATGAATCAGTGGATTGATGATCATTGGAAGTATGTAGAACAACCTTGGTTGCCAGAAGACGACACGCGTTTGCGAGACCGATTCAGATGGATTGGCAATATTCAGACGCATACCTACAACATTGAAAATGGCGTCAACTTTCAGAACATTATTGAGGGGGGATCTGTTTTTGAAAAGTTGATTGATCACCCTAGTTGGATTGACTTAATGCGACGATACATCAATTCTGAAGTTAATGGTTTGTCCATACACGAGAATTTTCTCAATGTAAGAGGTCAGGGCGGTTATATTCATATCCATTGTGGTGGCCATGTACCGTTAAGCTATTTGACTTTCCGGCAAGAGAACACTGGCGAATGGATGGTCGGTCAAATTAATCTGCTGATAGCGCTGGAGGATATTGGTCCAGGTGATGGTCCACCAGTATTAGTACCTGGTAGTCATAACTGTACGGAAATACATCCGCGTTTGGAAATGAATGGAAAGGGGTTAGTATACGACGGTGTAACAGGTTTACCCGCCGGGACGGCTTTGGCTATGAAAGAGATTTATCTAAAGGCCGGAGATGCAGTTATGTTCACTGACGCAATTACTCATGGCTCAGCTAAGCGGATTAATTCAGGTCATCGCCGAGCCGTTATTTACCGATATTCGCCCCGTTTTGTTCGTGAGCGCTTTAACCTGCCTCATTCTGATCAATTATTATCCCGACTGACACCGGTTCAACTTGACATCATCCAACCCATGAGGCCGCAGAGACCACCCCAGTCTACGTAATAGGAAACAGAGTATGCAAACAGATATATCGTCCAATTTCAATACCAATTCTTCCCCTTCTCAACTCAAAATTACTGATATGCGACTAGTCCAAGTATCTATCGGTGGGCCAATTCTCAAAATTGATACTAATCAAGGCATTTATGGTTTGGGTGAAGTCCGAGATGGTGCCAGTATTACTTATGCTTTAATACTAAAAAGTCGTCTAATAGGGCGAAACCCGTGCCAGGTTGATAAAATTTTTCGTCAGATTAAACAGTTTGGCTATCATGCTCGACAAGGTGGCGGAGTTTGTGCGGTTGAAATGGCCTTGATGGACTTAACTGGTAAAGCTTATGGCATACCCTGCTATCAATTAGCTGGTGGTAAATTCAGAGATCGAATTCGCTGTTATTCTGATACACCGACTTTGACAGACCCAGTCGAAATGGGACAAAAGTTGAAAGAAAGGATGGAACGTGGTTTTACCTTTTTGAAAATGGATGTCGGAATCGGTCATCTACGAGACATATCGGGAACTTTGTCTGCACCAACTGGTCATCTTGACACTAGTAGTCTTATGCATCCTTTTACTTCTATTCGAATTACTGATAAAGGAATTGATATTCTAGCCTAATACGTAGGAACTGTGCGCCAAATTATAGGGGACGAAGTGCCATTAGCTTTGGATCATTTTGGCCATATTGGAGTAGATAATTGCATTCGGCTGGCCCGAGCATTGGACAAATATAACTTAGCCTGGCTGGAAGATATGATTCCATGGCAATTTACTGAGCAATATGTTCGTTTGTCGAATGCTTGCACTACCCCAATCTGTACAGGGGAAGACATATATTGCAAAGAAGAATTTATCAAATTATTTGAAGCCCAAGCCATAGCTGTCGCTCATCCTGACATTGCCAGTTCAGGTGGTATTTTGGAGACCAAAAAAATCGGAGACATAGCTCAAGAATATGGTGTTTCCATGGCCCTCCATATGGCCGGCACCCCAGTCTGTGCTATGGCTAGCGTTCATTGCGCCGCAGCTACTGAGAATTTTTTGGTTTTGGAAAATCATTCCGTTGATACGCCTTGGTGGGATGAACTTGTCACAGGTTTGCCTAATCCAGTCATCGAAGACGGTTACATCACAGTACCAGATAAGCCTGGTTTGGGAATTGAAATAAATGAAACAGTGATCAAGGAACACCTTCATCCAAATCGGACGGCTTATTTCCCACCAACTTCTGAGTGGAATAATGAACGATCTCACGACCGACTGTGGAGTTGAGATTGCTTTCTAAACGTTGCGTTGATTCTGAAACACTTGATGATTGTTTGTCATACTAGTGTAGAATTAATGCTCCGATGAATAGGCCGGGAAAAGCCGCAATAGTTAAAACCAACCAAGGGGTATATTTATTGTTTTCTGGCAGTTCAACCTGTTTGTAAAGACGCTGGAAAATTCTGATAATTATATAAACGTAGCCAGCAATCATCAGCACGCCCATTAGCTCCCGCGCCGGTTGGATCCAACTGTTTTTCTGAATAGTCTCCTCAATTGACGGTAACTTAGCCACCAGTAGGTGATAAATAATAACAGACCCTTCACCGAAAAGATTCCAGACAAAACCGGCCAAAAATCCCAGAACCAAAGCCTTTCTGGTCTGTTCAAATGTCATATGTCCCCCTTTATTTCTTTCAACTCAGTGTAACAAAACCAAATCCTTTGGTCAATAGTATGTAAAGCGAATTCACGATCTTGACAATGTTCTAGCTATGTGATAAGTTAATCCACCGTTTGATATGCGTATCTATAATAAATAATAACAGGAGAAATTGAAATGAGTACTCCAATACCTCGGATTGGGGACGACGCACCCGATTTTACAGCCGTTACTACACACGGTGAGATTACCTTTAGTGAATGGCAAGGTAATGATTGGGTGGTTTTGTTTTCTCATCCAGCTGATTTCACGCCAGTCTGTACTACCGAGCTAACTGAGTTCGCTCGACGTAACGATGAATTTGCCCACCGAAATGTAAAGCTCATTGGGCTGAGTATTGATAGTATTCACTCGCATTTGGCTTGGACGCAAAACATCAATCAGAATCTAGATGTTAGAATTCCATATCCGCTGATTGCTGACTTAGATATGTCAGTTGCCAATAAATATGGTCTGATTCATCCGGGAGAAAGCTCAACGGCTACGGTACGGGCTGTTTTTATTATTAACCCGGAGCGAAAAATTCGAGCCTTGATTTACTACCCATTGACTAACGGGCGCAATATTGACGAAGTAATTCGGCTTATTGATTCTTTGCAAACCTCAGTAGCCAATGCTTGTGCGACACCTGTCAATTGGGAACAAGGTGACAAAGTGATTGTACCACCACCAAAAACTGAAGATGAAGTACAAGATCGATTGAATAGTGATCATGAAAAAGTTGACTTCTACTTGATGAAAAGAGATTTATAATTAACTGAAATTAGCCGATTGGTTTATAAAAACGTTGGATAGACAAAGCTGATGGAATGTTCATCTAACGTCTATTGATTATGCTCCGTCTGACTCGATATATTGACTTCGAAGCCTCACATTACTATTACCTGCCGGAACTCAGCAAGGAAGACAATCACCAAATTTTCGGAAATAAGATCAACCCACACGGGCATAACTACAGTGTTTATATAACTGTCGGTGGGGAAGTTCGGTCAGCCGATGGTATGGTTGTTAATATCAAGGATTTGGATAGTTTAACTCGGGGCTATATAAACCGGTACTATGATCATAAACAAATCAATCAGCAACACCCCGTTTTTTCAGCTGACCTCAGTCTCCAACCAACCCCAGAAAACATTGTTTTTGAATTGTGGAATGCTGTCAGTCAGAATTTGGATGTACTGAATATAGGGGTTGATATGTCCGTACTTAGGTTGAATGAAGAAGAACGGACATATGTTCAATATTATGGAGCTGAACGTATGGTTCATCTAACCCGTATTTACGAATTTAGTGCTGCTCACCGACTGCACAGTTTTGAACTCAGCGACTCTGAAAATTTGGAAATATTTGGAAAGTGCAACAATCCAAACGGACATGGACACAACTATGTGCTCGAAGTTACGCTCTCTGGCGAGGTCGATCAAAGAACAGGCCTGTTGGTGCGGACCGTCGATTTGGACCAAATAATTAATAAAAAGGTTCTTGGCCGTTTTGACCACAAACATCTCAATATCGATACGGTCGAATTTCAGGTACGCAACCCCACCTCGGAAAATTTTGTTCAAGTACTTTGGGAACAGATAGAGAATGATATTCTTTCATTAGCCCCTAGTCGTTCGGTATGCTTATATCGACTTAGGCTGAAAGAAACACCTAAGAGCTTTTTTGATTACTATGGTCCCCAATCTCCTATCTAGTTGTCGTAAACTACTATCCGATCTGATTCGTCTAGTCATCCACAGTAATAAATCATCTGGCACTTTTACATATTATCCATTTGAGCAATCATTCCTCATAGAAAATTAAATATAAAATCAGGAAAATTCAGGCAATGGTATCCTATAATTTTGATGAAGAAACGACGTTGGTTGATGAGTCGATTGAAGAACATTATCGAAAATTAATTGAGCGGATTGGGGAAGATTCTCAACGACAAGGTTTACTAAGAACTCCTAAACGAGCGGCTTTGGCTATGCAATATTTGACTCAAGGGTATCAAAAAGATATCGGAAAAATTGTTAATGATGCCATTTTTGATGAAGAATATGACGATATGGTGATCGTCAAAGATATTGAGTTTTATAGTCTATGCGAACACCATATTTTGCCTTTTTTTGGCAAGTGTCATGTTGGTTATCTGCCGCAGAAGAAAATTATTGGTTTGAGTAAAATTCAACGCTTAGTGGATGTCTTTGCTCGACGATTACAGGTCCAAGAAAGATTAACTTACCAAGTGGCTCAAGTTTTAGAAAAAGTGCTGGACCCTAGAGGCGTGGCGGTTGTTATCGAAGCGCAACACATGTGCATGATGGTAAGAGGAGTGGAAAAACAGCATTCCAGCACGGTAACCAACGTAATGTTGGGGGCATTTCGAGAAGGAAACGCTACCCGTGCCGAATTTATAAATTGTTTAAACCTATGAATTACTTATAAGTTTAGAACAAGTGTTTTTGCATTATTTAACCTTACCCTGATTAGCAACCGCTTCCATGGCAGCTTTCACCGCTTCATCATCACCCAGATAAAATTTATCGGTGGGTTTCAGATTCTCGTCCAACTGATAGACCAGAGGTAAGCCGGTCGGTATGTTGATCTGCAGAATTTCTTCGTCTGATAATCCTTCCAAATCTTTAACTAAAGCCCTTAGACTATTACCGTGAGCAGCAATCAACACTCTTTTTCCCGCTTTGATGGCGGGA
>CAYVHK010000161.1:0-10306 GCA_964451145.1 uncultured bacterium
TATCGACTTTTGAGTAATGATTTTGTTTTTTATCGAAATCGGATAATTTTTCAGCAGAATCCTCTCCTCTACAACCGTAGAATCCAGTTAACGAACAAAGGGCGAAAATTAGGGAGGCAACTGAAAATCGGATTAATTGAATGAGCAATTGTCGTAAGTTGGACATAATCAACTGAGCATAATTTGAAAGAGATATTTAGACAAAATATAGCGAATTATACGTATACACAAGTTTGTTTGTCTAGTTTATAGAGATGCGGCCCTCTGAATTAACATATGATTTGATGTAGTACTCAAACAGAAATAGAGGTTGTCCAAAATTATCGATTGATTAGCCAATTAACCAATATTGCGCTGAAAAATCCAACACATCCTCCACCCGTACAGCCAGCGGAGAAAGATATAAATTTATCTATACTACTGATAAGAAACGGCGGCTGTGGCTTGATATTCCATTTTGGCATTCCTTCAGCAATTTCTTCCATTATTTCAATTCGTCGTTTACGGATAAATTCTTTTTTCTTTTTCAATGATTCGGCAAAAGCATCTACTGATTGGTAAACTTCTCTTTCTTCCTGTTTGTTTTTGGCCTTATTTTCAACTTGACCTAAATCCAAACTTGAACTTTGATTAATTGACAGATAGGGTTTAAGTAATTCTTCTACTCTCTTGGTCTCCAATAGTAATTCTTTCTCGTTCCAATATTTCTCCAATATTATTTTTAATGCTTGGCCATAACGCTGACGGCCTGATTCTAACTGATATAGTTTGTGTGCGATCAGTCCTTTAGTCTTAACTGAAACAGGATCCTTTTTATCGTCGTTGATGGGACTGAATCTCTCGAATAAACTGTCTGCTCTCCAGGGAATAAAGTGAAATTTGTCTGTTTCTAAATTGAAGTAGATGAAAAAGTTATTGCTGTTACCTGAGTATCCATCCCAAAATCCTAGCAATCCTTCCATTGCCCAAAACCGATAAAAGGAATTTAAATCGACGAGCTTGTTTATGGCATCTTCCATATTATAATTATCTTGTTTAAGTACTTGAATTAGTTGCTTAATTTTTTGACGACCAACCTTGTCCTTGCCTATTTTTTTCAAAGCTTCCAGCCTAATCTTCAAAAAAGTCTACTACGGTACCTTCATATAAAACTCCGTTATCATTACCAAAATTTCGCTTTAGAAAGGATCGATGTATTCTTTCCACGTGCGAATAAATGCCTAGGTTTTGGCCATTAACACTTAAGTGTGCGTAGGCACAACGAGGTGCTGGTAAACCTGCAGAATTAAACAATCTATAGCCCATAAACTGGCTAATTAAACTAGGATCTTGTTGATTATTATTAAAAGTTAAATTAGTTAGTCCATCAATCTGACTGCTTTTATCTATATGATTAAGCCTAACTTTAAGGGATGGACGGTTGGAATTCAGTGAACCAAGAAACCCTTTTTTTCGAACACCTACTCGATGGAATTCAACGCCATCGATAGAAACAGTAGCTTCAACATAAATATAGGGGGATTCAATAGGGTGATACTGTCGCCGAAACGCCAAGGCCGTTTGAAAGTCTTGACTTTGGTAGCGAATGGTATCCCAATCCTTGGGATCGACAGTAATTTTCACTTTTAAGACATGATCAAGGGGAAAAATATCATCCGCTGTAAGTTCCCGATTGGTCTTACTTTCGGCATTTAGCATAACTGTTAAAATAATCAAAAACAGTAACCAAACATAACTTTTCATTAATATACTCACGGTGCAATCAGATTCATCAGGTATTGTATAACAACTTTCGTCTAAGGTATTTTCAAGAGCAAGAAAAACGCCTTGAAAGAGTAGGTTTCAACTTAAGAGGAAAAGATAGTTGACTGATTAAGCTGTAGCCCACAGCCCCTAAAAAAGGAGTCTCAAACCGCCTATCTAAGGCAAAATAGATACCCATCCTGATTAAAATGTTTGGATTCATACTTGTTTAATATCCAAATCTATACGATTTTTGTAACCGATTCAGCAAAACTTATTTTAGGCGGATGATTTCCTGTTGAGCCTCTGTCAATCCGTCCATAACACAATCGCTAAAGATTAATCCTTGTCCTCCCCAGTCTGGCATATAACCGACGCTATAACAGTAATAGAGAGTGCGACGGGAACGTCCTGAAGTATTGATCATCGATCCATGTGTCAACGCCTCAGTGAAAATGATAGCGTCACCAACATCTGCCATTATTGGTACAAAAACCGGGTTCTCATCCGGATGGTTGCCCCAAGGTCGATTAAAATTACTCTTATGTGATCCAGGAATAGCAGCAAAGCAACCATCCTCTACTTGGCAATCGATTAATGGAAATACAGCCTTATTTAGGGTCGAAATTATTTCACCGTCTTGGTAATGATACTGGCATTTGTAGCTGACAGGAGTGTTGTGTCCATGTAATCCAGAGTAGCCACCCGCCCACCGGTAGATGGTATAAGTGTGATTAAGTCGATATGAACCCAAAGTCACACCTTGGACTATTGATAAGACTTCAGGAATATCAATTAAGAAATTGAAAGCAGTATCAGATTCCAGAATATTAGAAATATAGAGTTCCTTTTCGGTTTTTGGCGTTCCTAAACAAAGAGGATAAGGGAAATCTTGAGGCGGCATGTCTTCAAAACGATCCAGTGATTTATTACATTTTTCTACCACAGATGGAGGTAAGACACCTTTCAGCACAATATAGCCCTGAAGGTCAAATAGGTATTTTTGTTCTTCGGTCATGTCATTCTCTCAATATTATTTATTTTTAAATTCGATTAGGGTTTTGAGAAATTGATTAGAAATCACTTCTAATAAAACGAGAACTAAAATAAATATCCTAGTTCTAAACCCAATGCTGGAGACAAGCCACTATCTAATTTGAGCTCACCAAATCTTGCGATATTTCCGTCTTTTGCTTTAAGTGAACCGGAGATATAATTCATTCCAATATATGGAGTGATTGTCAGTGAAAAGTTAGAGGCGATTCTATAACCAAGATAGACGGAAGGGAAAAATAACACCTTTTTTATTGGTTGAAATGAATTTTCGTAATCCCACTTAAATCTTCCTAGACCCAATCCTGCTTCATAAAATATACCTACAGATCGATTCGAGTGGAAAGTCCGTATGGACGGATAAAGTCCAATTGCTTTTACGTTTCCACTATTAGGATGAAAATAGCCTAGACCCAGCCCAAGTTCATATTTCCCATCATCTATTTTGATTCCGTAATATCCTAGGAAACCTCCAAAACTTAAAGACAATATTTCTGTTGCAATTAAATTATTTTTATCTGTGTTTTTAAGTGCCAACAGATTAGTTTGGAAAAGGATAAGAAAAATTAAGTATAGGGCAAGTTTACTAATCATTATCTAGTTGACAATTAGTTAGCACCGATTAACAGGCGACTGTTCGGCCAGCTCCTTCTCCTGGATATGTTCTGGAGTTAGCTCCTGGATAAGCATATCCATTGATAAATGCTTGACGTGCTTCTTTAGAACGGTTAGGCTGACTACCGTGAATAGAGTACGGGTGAAAAACTGCTAAACTTCCCATCTGCATTTCAATAGGAACGGCATCTTCTAACCTAAATTTTCCTGTCTCTAAACAATTATTCAAATTTTGAGGGAGATCCAAGTGGCCTAATTTGACAGAATTAGGAATAAAGCAAACGGGTCCATTCGTTCTGTTAATCTCGTCTAGTGCTATCATGGTTTGAACATAACTGCCTTGACCATTGACATCTTGCCAATATTTCCCTCCATAACCACGATGGGTGCTGTCCTGATGCCATTCAAAAGAAACTTCATCTCCGGGCAACTTGAAATGAGCCTGATTGATTAATTGGCTCATTCTTTTTACCCCCAGCAACTGGCTGGCCACAGATAATAATCGGGGGTCTTTTCCGTATTTTGATAATACAGGTTCTGCGGCACCACACCATGAGATCCGACGAATGGAAGGTTGTCCTAAATTGGTTCCTCTTTGTATTCGACCTAAAACAAATTGTGCTCCCTGATGCATGACATAAGTTTCATGTTCTTGTTTTAATTGTTCTAAATGTAGATCGGCAAGAGAAAAAGCAGTTTCCTGAAGTGATTGAAAACTATCTTTCATTTCATCTATTTCGTCTAGGTTGAAGACATTCGGCAAAATAAAAAAACCAGTCTGAAAAAAACTATTCTTCTGTTTACTTGTTAATTCAATCATAAATAATGTTTTTGGATTATTTATTAATCTAAGTTAGACTGTGATTTAAGCCGGAGAAATTACAAATAGATGGATATCAAACCTTATTCTAAACGATTAGTTAATCTAATCTAAATGTATTGATGAAATTGTCAAAATCCTTTTCCCAAAAATTAACAGTCTTTTGTGGTCCAGTTACTTTAAAGAACCATAACCCAGCCTTAGTTTCAGCGATAGCTGCTAATAAAACGTAATCTTTGAGCTCTATTTTCGGGCCATTCATCATCATCGGCATTCTGGGCTTAAGATATGTTCCTTGTACGGCAACAATATGAACGGGTATTTGATTGATAACCTTGGTTTCTTGCTTATTCAAATTAGAGTCTGGGTTATTTGGAGGTGTTATAAACTGCTTTTTCCATCGATCAATATTGCTGTCGATTGAACCACCGATGCCTTTGAAGATTGCTAACGTTGCTGCGTCGCTACCTTCAGGGCCAGGTAATTCATATTGATCGTGTCTCATAGATGAAGATGGTTGTTGTTGTAACCAACCGTCAGCCGCAGTATAAGTTAAATCGGTATTTTTTTGTAATTTGGAAGTATTGCCTGCATTTGGATTTTTAACGGAAGTCTTTGGTACTTCTTTGGTTGTTTCTTTACTTTGACAACCAAACACTAAAATGATAAGCAACGTGATTGGCATCCAGTAGTGGTATTTATTAATATACAACATTATTTTCCTCCTCAAATAGATGGTATATTTGGTTTTTATATCTAGAGAGTTTCTAACCTCTTTCTATGGCTAATTCGTTGATTTTGGCCCAGATATTTTGATAATCATTCGTATAGTTCTCCGCTATTGTAGGTTGCCACCCAACAATCATCCATCTTCGGTGGGTGGAATATCAGGCTGACATTCTAATTGTTAATCTTAACAGGTTAGACTATATTGAAGAGTCTTTCAAGAAAAGAAGTTCCACTTTATTCTTTAGAATGACTAGATCAACATTTTAAATACGTGTTAGCATAGATGAATATTGATATGATCATCGTTCGAACCCACTTGTTTAACAAGAAATATCTAGACCAGTAAAGTAATCGAATTCGAGATGATGTTTCTGAAATTGCTGATAAAATCCATAAGATAACCTTTATTAACAATAAAAAATATCGCTAAATGATTTAAGTTTATTTATGTTAATTCGGTATTTCTAGTAAAAATATTTCAATTATTCTTACTTGTCATAGAGCTGATATGAGCCTGCAAAAATTAGTCAATTATCCTAGATGTTACGATTCATTTCTTGGTAATAACTGATTGTCTAGCAATACAAGATGATTCACTTTTTCCGCTAAATATTTTAGAAAACGACTTTTATCGGCTGGGGATATATTGACGGATAAAACGTTCCCTGTGTCAACATAAAGCCGATCTAAAGATAATGCTGGGCTGGAAATTGGGTTTCGGGTAGGGGTGACTTTCTTGATACTGTGGTAAGGTATTCGGGAACGAACACATCCGAATCTTATTAACAAATTTTCGTCCTCTAGCTCATAATAAAATGGAAATATTAACCCCGCGTAAATTGAACCAACAATCAGCACCCCAAACCAACCAAACCAAGCATTAGGGGTGTCGATTAGGTAGAATCCTAACAGGACAATAAGAGAGATGAGTGGTGATATACACAATAAAACAGCTAGCCACCAGTCAACCTTAGTTTCGAATCGTTTATTCAGAATTAATACCTCACGGGCAGTTTGATCGCATTCCTATTTTCATCCCGTCTCTAATTAGATAGCACTGAGTCGTCAGAATCGGATTTTCCATGTTAAATTAGGCTTTGTAGATTGATAAAACTATCTTCCTGGTCCTCACCAAAGATAAATCTGCTTGTATTTCATATTTAAAACAAACAAGGTCCAATATAGACCTCTTTGAATAACCTTGAAACAGGTTTCTGAGCTAGGGTCTACATAATCGTCTGACTTGTCAGTCCACTTAGAGTGGAACTATGATAAATGTACTACTTCTCGATTACAAATATCCTTAATTTCTGTAAAAGAGGCAAAGGAAATCAATTCCTTTGTTTCCGGTGATAGTCTAGGTATCACTTCATCATGGATACCATTTCGATAGTAGAAATATTGGGGGTTGTAGCGTAGAATTAAGAACCTTCTTTCCCGATCTGTCGGTTTCCATATCAATGCTCCATGTGTTAATAATTCTGAAATAACAATGACATCTCCAGCCTTGGTGGTTATATTTGTAATTTTTGGATATTAAGCAGGTTGTTGATTTTTGAGATCAGGAAAGAAGTAATTTGGAGGGCGTTGAATTTCTGTTTTATGTGAACCAGGCAGAACAATTAATCCACCATCGTCTGGATAAACGTCAGTTAGATAAAAGAAAATAACGAAAGTGTCACAGAATATGCGTCCTTTTTTATATTCATAGCGAGTACTTTGCCAGCCAAAATCTTCTCGTGCACAGTGAAGCGGTGTCATTTGAGTGGTAAAATGTGTGTTGACCGCCAACGTTCCTCTATCGAATCGTGGCTTGTTATCGGTCAGCTCTTTAATGATAGGCCAAGTAACTGGATGGAAAAGCAATTGCTCCAATGATTTATCGAATGAAAATCCACTACCAATTCCGCCGACGCTGGTTTCAGTGCCCGGGTAGGAACTACTCATTCCTGCTGGAAGTTGATCAATTGGAGTATGGATACACCGCTCCACACTTTGCTGGCATTTCTCAAGTTCTTTACCAGTTAATACGTTTTTCAAATGTAGGTATCCCGACACGTCAAACAGATACCGTTGCTCAGGTGTCATTGATAATCCTTATGGATTTGCGCCATTATTATACAGCAACCAAAATAGTTTTTCTATCGTTGATGCTTAATCAGCCAACAAAAAATAAAAAAATAAGTGTAATAAGCATTAATCGTTAATCGATGTTTCTACAAAAAGTATCATGCAAATCACCTATATTTTTTATTCTAATATAGATTTTGAAAGTATATAAGACGAATAGGTAGGGAAATGAAAAATAAATTGAGTAATCAATACAACACACAACAAACTGATCCTTCGTATATGATTTAAACAATTTTTGTACGCTCGATTTTTAATTGATATTTCTCAGTTTTTTGTTCAGATTCTGATATTTTTCTTGAAGGTGTAACAATTATTTATTCTCTAGATCGCCAACTCACCATCGTTATCTATACACAAAAGATTTGGGAAAGAATCCGCCTTTAGACCCAAATATTGCTGGTCCTTTGATCCAATTTCTTGCCAATCTTTCTATTTTCACCTAGAATAGCTTTGTAAAACTAAATTACCTTGATCCTTTGGTACAACCTTTATGTTTGATTCACTCAAAGTTTCCGCTATCTCTCTTCGTCCTGTTAAATGGGATAAAGATGCTAACGCTGATAAAATGGAATCTTTCTTTGTTGAAGCGGCCAAAGATAAACCAAATCTGATTCTAACCACCGAAGGAGTGCTGGAAGGATACGTCGTAATGGACGTCATCCATAAAAACCGAACCCCTGAAGAGATGCTGGATTTGGCGGAGCCAATCAATGGCCCCTACATTCGTCGCTTTCAACGTGTAGCAAAAAGTTTGAATATTTGTATTAGCTTTGGATTTGCTGAGCGAATTGGAACCGACATTTACAATTCTGCTATTTTTATCGAGCATGATGGTCAAATTGCTGGCAAATATCATAAGACGCAATTGGCAGAAGGTACTCATTTGTCTTGGAGTTTCAACCGAGTTGGACAGAAATTACGTGCTTTTAATACTTCCTTAGGGCGAGTTGGGATTGTTATCTGCAATGATCGATGGAATCCACTTATCACCCGGACCTTGGTTTTAGACGGCGCTAATTTAATTCTTATTCCATCATATGGATCAAAAAGTAAGGCTCAAAATCAAACAGTCTTGGCTCGAGCGAGAGAAAATGGAGTGCCAATTGTTGAAGCCAATGTAGGTATGAACTTGATCATTAGTCAAGGAGAAGTCGTAGCTTACAAATGGGGAAATGATCAGATTACCACTGCAATGATTGAGATTCCCAAAACACCATGCGAAAAAAATGCTCGTATATCAGAGAAAAATTATCTGCAGCAACAGAAGATAGAAATGGAAAAAAGATATCAACAAACGATTAACAAAGGTTGAAATAATTAACGAAAGAACGATTAAGCTTGTATACCAGACAATTTGAAGTTGTCTACAGTGTCGTTAGTCTATCAAATGAAACGTCACCCCGAAATGATACGGCTTCCGTCATTCAACTGGATGACAATTCTCTGTTGATTGTTTGGCACAAATATCGCAACAGTGATAAGGGCAGTAGTGATTTTGGCAAATGCGATATCGCATCAAAACGCTCCTATGACGGAGGTGTAACATGGCAGGATGAGGACAAAATTGTCGCATGTAATCCATCTGATAATAACGTCCAAGCACCAGCCTTATGCAAACTTGAGAATGGAGATATTTTGTTAGTTTGCCTACGTAGTCACTTTGGTGGCAAGAGTAGTACAATGGATCTATTTCGATCGATTGATGGAGGATATTCCTTTCAGCTGCAAAGTCCAATTTGGCAGAAAAGTCCGGGGCAATGGCTACAAGGAGGATCTACAAGTTTGCTACAACTTCGGTCAGGACGACTTTTGCTACCATTTCATGGAGGTGTCGGGCACCAAGCCTCCCAACATAATGTTGTTTACTGTTACTACAGCGAGGACAATGGACAAACTTGGTATCGAAACAATCAGCCATTAGATCTTCCAATGCGAGGTGCTATGGAAGATTCGGTAGCTGAGTTGCCGGATGGGGAGTTAGTGATGTCGCTGAGAACTCAGTTAAGATCGGTATTTCTATCTAGGTCTGTTGATGAAGGTGAAAATTGGCAGTATGCCCAAACAACTGGACTCAAAGCACCGGAATCCTCTACTTGTTTACGGGCAATTCCTAAAACTGAAGATCTAATTTTACTTTGGAATGACAGTCGGTATGACCCTAATCATCACCATTTTGGGCTACGAACACCACTAAGTATTGCTCTTTCAACAGATCGGGGACGTGGTTGGCAGAAGCTGGCTGATTTAGCCAGCCAGCCAGATTTTAATTTTACAAATATTGGTTGTGATTGGCTAAGCGATGAGAAGTCGATTATAACTTATTGTGTTTATGGGCCAAACAATACTTGTGACAACGGTCAGAGCGGTTGGGAAAATCCAGATTTTTTTGATCTGCATGCAGCCATTATAGATAAGGAGTGGATTTATTCAAAATGAGGAAACTTAATTATGACAAATAATTTTTGGCCTGAAGGAAAAGAAGCAGCACTTAGTCTTACCTTTGATGATGCAAGATCGAGTCAGGTTGATCTTGGTCTTCCCTTGTTGGATAATTATAATGTTAAAGCAACTTTTTATGTTTCAATTCAGCCAATGCAAGACAGAATAACCGAGTGGAAGCAGGCAATTAAAAATGGTCATGAGATTGGCAATCACACATTTAACCACCCATGTAGCGGAAACTTTTCTTTTGCCAGAAACAAAGCTTTAGAAGAATACACACTAGAGCAAATGAGAAATGAAATATTGGAGGCCAATTCGTGCATCGAACAGGGAGTGGGAATAAAGCCAAAAACATTTGCTTATCCTTGTGGGCAAAAATTTGTTGGCCGATCTCAAAGTGTCAAGAGCTACGTTCCCTTGGTAGCTGAATATTTTCTAGTTGGACGTGACGCCTTTAATGAGGTGCCTAACGACCCGACCTTCACGGATTTGGCGCAGGCAACTGCATTAGATATGGATGGTGCTAATTTTGAAACGGTTCAGCAACATTTAGACTACGCACGCCAAAACAACTCTTGGCTAATCTTTCTTGGACACGAAATTAACCATCAAGGTACACAAACCGTCAATGTCAACGTTTTGGAAAGACTATGCCAATTTCTGGATGGAAGCGATATTTGGGTTGATACCATAGAAAATATTGGTGGATATGTTAATCAAGAGAGAATTACTTAGAGCTACCAATATTCTATGAACAATAGACTTTAATCA
>CAYVHK010000162.1:0-9887 GCA_964451145.1 uncultured bacterium
TAATCTCCAGCAACCAAATATTCAGTTGCTTTTTGGATAGCCAGATCTTTTGAAATATCAGCCCAAGTAATCGTTGCTATCAACCAACAGATGGACAATGCTCCACTTTTTCTAGTTGTCATTAGCTATTGATAAACAAGATTCTAAGTGGTACTTGGGTGATAAGTAAAAGGTGGTGGGAAATTTCCAACACCAAACATCATATCTGAATAAACACCAGGTGGTACTTTAAGTGGATCTTTCATTCGATAACGTTCTACCATCTGCATATCTAGTTCTATACCTAGTCCAGGTTTCGATGTCAGATATAACTGGCCATATTTGATGTTCAGTGGTTCAGTTAATAAATTTTCTACGAACGGATTGGCCATCTGGTCAATTTCAACCGTAATACCGTTAGGCATAGCAGAAATTACATGAGCATTGGAGACAATAGCAATGGCATCACTCCAAGAGTGAGTGGCAACACTGATACCATGTTGATTAGCCATTTGAGCTACTTTCCATGTTGCACTAATACCACCACAACGTGCGGTATCAGGCTGCACAATATCAACTGAATTTGCCCGAATTAGCTCTCTGAAACCTGATACTCCAAATTCGTTTTCGCCAGCTGCAATTGCAATATTGATATTCTGTCTCAGATGAGCATATGCTTCAAGATCGTCAGGTGTAAATGGTTCTTCATACCAAAAAACGCCCTGATCTTCGAAAAAATGACCCATCCGCTCTGCCAGATCCGGCCAGTAACGCATTGAAGTATCAACCATAATATCGTAATCAAAACCGATGGCTTGACGAACAGCTTGTACAGCCTGCCTATCGTAATCTTCATTTCTGGCCAGTCGCATTTTAACCCGCTGGTATCCTTTTTCAATATAACTTATAGCCTCTTGAGCCAATTCGGTTTTTTCTTTCCATAGTAAGCCTCTTGCGTATGCAGGGCAAGAAGATTGATCACCACCGAGCATCTGCCAAATAGGTATTCCTTCAATTTTTCCACGTAAATCCCACAAAGCTGTATCGACACCACCCAGTGTGGTTATGGCGGCACCTTTGCGACCGTACCAAAGTGTGGTGCCATACATTCGTTCCCATAAGCCATCAATATCGGTTGGATCTTGTTCTTTGAGTAATGGTTCTAATTGATCGCGAATAATCAGGTAAGCTAGCGAAGGGTGAGTATAAGCTGAGCCAATACCTGTCAATCCACTGTTAGTGTGTACCAAGATCAATGTTGTTACCCGGTGAGTGCAGATACCACCGCCATAACGAAAACGCTGGTTAGGTGCATATTCAAAAGATAAATTGATAGCATCGATCGATGTAATTTTCATTAGTAGAATCAAATTCCTTTATATAATTTTTGACTTGTCCTTGAGGTATTTTGCCATATTCTAGATCTATTCGGCAATTTAGGAAAAATTATTATTACGGTGGAATATGAAAACTATATCATTTTGCCATATTCCATAGATGGGTTCTTAAGAATATTGGTTCCAAAGATATTCCATCAAAAATCTGACTTTTAAAACAAAAATTTTAGCCAAAGAAGGGTAAAATAAGATCCGTTTTTGAAAAAAGAGAAGTAGGAGATGCAAATAATGAACTGAGGTGGAGTTCCATTTGCAAAATTAGAGGAATTTCACATAATTGGTAAGTGATGCTGATATACCACACAGGGATAACTAGTAAGCCAGCTAATTTATTTGTATTGATGATTTGCTAGTTGGCTGCAGAAGACTGATTACCATTTTAAATTTAGCATATGAGGGTAAAATAGATGAATGCAGAAGATATCAGAAAATATTTAAAAACGATGGATGGTGGTTGGGTTAATTGGAAAAATACAGTTGACACCTTCAAATCGGGAGACCCAAAATCTGAGGTTCGAGGTATTGCCGTCGGTTGGATGGGATACACATGGGCGCTTCAAAAAGCCTTGGATTTAGGATGTAATATGTTTATTACCCACGAACCAACTTACTACAATCATTACGATACTGATCAGAATGTATTCCGCTACCAGACTGTTGTAGCCAAACGTAAAATGATCGAGGAAAGTGGACTGATCATTTTACGTTGTCATGATCTTTGGGATAAAATGCCTACAATCGGCATTCCAGATTCTTGGGCAATGCAACTTGGGTTTGAAGATCCTGTGGATGGAGAAGGATATTTTCGGGTCTACGATTCTTCTACGAAAACTGCAATGACTGTGGCACAGGAAATAGCAGAAAAAGTGAAGGAATTGGGGCAAAATGCTGTGCAACTGATTGGTCCCGATAATAGGTTAGTTTCGCGGATAGCTATTGGTACGGGAGCTATCACGCCATTCACTAGTTTTATCGATAACTACCAGATTGATTTAGCCATTTGTACAGATGACGGCTTTACATATTGGCGGGATAGTGCACTGTCTATTGACATGGAAATTCCAGTGATTGTGGTAAACCATGCGGTTAGTGAGATTCATGGAATGAAACAGCTCTCTCACCATTTAGCCGATCGATTTTCACCTCTGCCTGTACATTTCATTTCGCAATCATGCATCTTTAAATTGGTCCATGCATCTTCTTAAGATTCGGGATTATTTATCACGATTATGCTCGAGCCATCTTTGTATCGATTATTGGCGTTTCTTTTAGTTGTGTGGCGATGATTAACCTGATATGTGTATTGTGATCTATCAGAATAGATTGAAACACTGATTAAAAGATGTAAAATACTAAAAATTCCAGAAGATAGGCTAAGAATCCAGTTAATCAGTAAAACTGAAAAAAGACACAAAATAGCTGAAGAAAATATATAAGACGAGGTTAAATAGTTACGAAAATTTGTATTATTTTTTGTTTCCCATAATTTCTGATTATTTTTTTATATTATAATGGAAGGTGCTCAAAAACTGCTTGTGCACTTGTATTTGAATTACCCAGTAAATTGATAACATTTTAGAACGTTCCACCGAAGAATATCTGTTGATGGATTATATTGCCCAAGATAGTCCAAAGACTTCCTATAGTATACTCTCCCAAAATTAACCCTAGGAAAAAGGGTCGTGCTTGCTGATACTTCTTGATTCCTCCATACTTGATTAATAACCACTTGAGAAAAAAACCAACTAAGATTGAAAACCAGAAATGGTTAATATCTAAACTATTCGATATGGCATATCCCGCCGGGTGCAATTTCCACCATAAGAAGCGTTGGCGCATAAAATTAAACCATATTACAGCTCCAAAACCGGTACTGATGGCGGCCAACCCATTGTAATTTAGATCATCTGACGGACTCGTTAACCAATTAGCTAAACGAGTGTATACCACGTGCGCGAAACGCTCTAGTGAACTTCCCCCATGCTGGTAGGCTATATGTAGGTAAATCCAGAAAAAAGATACCACTCCCACCACAAGGGCTGTCATCACAGCTGGAAATAATAACCCGTGATGGAGTTTTGCTCGATGCAATAGCGCATATCCTTCGATTTGGTGGGGTTGTGGGTGTGCTCGATATGTAAAGTTAAAAAAACCGAGCATAGACATGATGGTGACATTCCTATATCCCAAGCGACGTGGACTGAAAATGCTGGGCAACATTTGGTCAGGGCCAGTGAAATGGAAATCATGCAGTGGAACACCCATTTCTGCACGAAAACGGGCTACTCCTAGCGAAATAGCATAATAGGAAATGAAAAAGACTATTGCTAACCAGATCGACAAGCCTGCTTGCCACATAAAAATAGATAAGATACAGATACCAATTACAATGCCCAAAAGTGGCCATCTTAAAGAAGTCAGATTTTGTTCAGGTTTTTCCTCCGAAGAGGAGGGGGGTTGTAATTGCCGATTGTTTTTTGTGGATAAGACACCAGAAGCTATTTTATGTCCAGTCCATAGGGCCATAATAGCAATACCAGCTAATGCACCAAAGGATTGCTGGTTCAAATAAACTAGATATTCGGAATAGGCTACTTGTTGTGCTCCCAAACTAACTGCCACGATTCGTTGGGCTTTGGACAAAAAGAAAAAGAAAACACATGAAATTGACATGTCAAGTGGCATAAAGAAGGCCAAACCAATTACTGGTGCTACTATTCCAACTTCAAATTGTCCCATTGCCCGCCAAGGTTGTGAAGTGATATACCGGGCTAGATTATGATCCCTAGGATGGATTTTTACTGGTGGAATGACTGGAAAGAGGTCAGCTAGGCCATTTATTAAGGCAATAGCCGCCGAAATTGCTAGACCAAACCAAAGACTATTTTGGGAAAAAATACTATTGTTGTTTGTTCTAATGCGCAACTGAGTTTGATGGCTCATTGCTAGGGGTAGTTGGATAATTGGGTATGATAGCCGCTCGTGCTCTACCCAATTCTCACGAACATATAAAGTAATGCAGTGCATAACAAAAACTAGAGTGACAGTAAACCCTGACCACCATATAGCAGGTATTGTCCAGCTATGGATATGTAACCAATGGTACAGAGTAGAGCCACCTTGGTAATAGGCTGTTATGGCTTTTTTATTATTTACTGAAAGCCAAGTTGGAATATATTTACCAAATAAGTTTCTCCAATCATTTTCGATTGTCGCTCGCCGAAAAGGTACTTCCATCATAGTGGTTAGTGTCTGCATCATCTGGAAAGACTGAATAGCTGAGGCGACACTCAACATTACATAGATTATGATCAATTCCCCCTGACTTAAAACTGCATCAGGTGAAATTCGGACTAGTAATCGGTTACAAATAACTAGTAAGGATAGAATGAAAATGACATTAAAAAAAGGTGAAATGATAGTGGGAATGGGCTGATATTGGTAGGGCTGGCGAGAAATTACTAGCCAATAACAGTTGATTGGAATCAGTATGGAACCCAGTACGATTGCGCGTAGGGATAATCGACTCATTGGCAGTGAGAAAACATTAATATTATTTCATACAGTAGTAATAACCGCATTGCAGAGATAAGAATGGACTAGACCTGAAAAATTTTGCGATTCGCTTTAAGGGTTACCGATCATCAAATATGCACGATCGTATTGATTAGCTCAATTAGAACATTTATTCTTTAAAAATATTTAGAAATTTTGATTTATAATATTGGCAGAGCCTAGTGGATGACCGATAATGCCCCTGATCGATTGTTTTTCATTACTATGATAAAATTTTAAATGGATGCTTTTAATCGTAATCTGTACGCCTTGAGGTTGACTGTAGTTGCCTATTTGCTGTATCCCACTCTTCCCAGCTAGGTTTATGGCCACTAGTAAGCACCACCAACGGTTCTCTTCCTCCTCGGCGCATTTTGTCGCGGACAAATTCTGCAGCCTGCTTTTGCTCAGGTGTAAAATCGTTTCGATCCGCAGTGGGAAAATAACGAAAATCGATACTCCAACGACATCCGTTGCTAGTATTCAACTTGCTTGTGTGCACACAAAGATTAGACATAAAGAGTGCACCTCCCGGCTTAAGAGGAACAGGAATTGGCTCACCTCTTCCTTCTATGTTTTCCTCTATGCGCACGTTGCTATCTTCACCCCGGGCTCCATCTAATAATCCCCAACGGTGGCTGCCTGGAACGACCCAGCAGCAACCATTTTTCACTGTAGCTTCAACTAAAGGGACCCACACTGTGACCATTAACAAATTCTCAGTATGACGTTCTTTTTTACCAATTGTCGGTTGGTCGATATATTGACTATCTTGATGCCAGGGAAACGAAGTGATTGCACTGCCGGGTAGTTTTGTTCTCAGCGCAGGGCTACCGATATTAGATATTTCAGAACCGTGTATAATGCTCAAGATGTTGAGAACACCAGGTAAATTATAGAGGTCGTAAAACTCGCAACCATAAGTGTGGCCCATCCAACCGCGAGGAGAAATTGACAATTCCTCACAGATGACAGCATAGCGACGCTCGAAGGATTCTCTATTGTAGAGCGACGAAATATTGCCTTTTTTATACTGCTCATGGGCATACTCTTCGACCTTTGTTTTGATGTGTTCTCGAATGGGTTCTAGGTCGTGATCCTGAATGATATTTTCGACTACAACATAACCATCTCTTTTAAAAGCCTCTTCAATTTCTTGATCGGTAATATTCGTTTGGTCAATCATATTACACTTAATTTTCTCCCATATGGATCAGCAGGTTCAGACGGTAGACGCAAGAACCCATATTACACAAAAACTAAAAAGAGATATTGGATTCATTCACTACCTTTAGGCACAAACAAGCCCTAGTCTGCACTTCTGTGAGTCTCTCGGCTTCTATAACACCAGCACTGTCATAATAGAGACAAATTTCATGACTCAAGACTGATCCCGACAGCTATGTTTCTTCCTTGGTCCACCTCCATTTAACCCAAGATGAAAAAATACCTGTTTACCTTAGGAATAGGGTAGGTACTGGAAGGATTAGAACAGTTGAATTTTAAAATGAATGGTTTTTACATTTCTGGCTTGTTGAATTAGAGTTGGATATAAAGCCCAATAGCTCAGAGGTAAATGTGTGGGCAGATACTAATTCAAAGATATTAATAGTTTCAGCTCCGTTCATATCACCTGCCAAGTTAGTTCTGGCTTAATCAGTGCGTTTTGGAAAATAGATTGCCACTGCACAACTATGACTTCATCTAATTGCTGAAGGAAACTATCGGATCCCTTTTGCTCAAACTTAGCTAGATATTATGCTAAATCTTTTGGCACTCGCCTTACTTAGATATTCAATATGAAACCACACTGTCATTCCAACGAGTTTTCGCCCTAACAAGGAATGTTTATTATCTTTTCAGTTTGATCATACCCCAGGTTAGAGCCAATTGAGTAGCCGACGGCTGAACCGCCAAACTGGATTTCATCAAATTACCGACCTCTGCTTGTTCCAGTTGAGTGTCGAAAATGTAGAGTTCATCTTGCACCCACTGTGATGGTAGCGAGCTACCTTTCTCTATCTCGATATTTCCCACCCAAAAATCATTGTCCATGAGGGCCGGGCCGGTTTTGTGATCTCCTTTTCCTACCGATTTACCATCCAAGAATAGATGCATCCCTTTTGGCCCCCAAGTCGTAGTGATGAAATGTGTCTCACCTTCTCCCCATTTCAAAGGTTTACTACACGACTTTCCTATGCCGTTTTCAAACCATTTCCCTTTGTGTTTAATCATCCAACAAATTGCTTGATTAGCTCCCCAGTTATGGCTGTGGTTGATAAAGAAGGCGTCGTTACCTCGTTTATACATCATAAAAATGAATGATTCGCCAGGGACTTTCTTAATGTCTATCATTACTTTGACCCAAAATGCAATGGTACCAGTCTCTAGGAGAAGTTGTTCCTCGGTGGGAAAGGAAACAGCGTCTCCCTTCTCCTTTGCATAAAAACCTTTTCCCATAGCGCCTTCTACAAAGGAGCCTGCGTGCACTTCTCCTCCTCCATCTTCAACCGATTTTTGACTGTCTAATGAATTATAGAATATCTGTTTGGCATTAGTTCTTGAGCTAAAAACTAATATCATTACCAATATCGTCACACTAAAAACTTGAATTTTTGTCAACATTCTCATTACCTGTTAACTCCTATAGATTGAAAAAAGTAAAAGGTAGAAACATAATATGTTTATAAGCTTTCTGATTGAACCCATACATGCTCTAAACGCGTTATTAATTTCCTTTAGCCCTAACTTCGATAGGCCAAAATGGGAAATAATTGCAGTCTCACCAAGTATAAGCAGGAATCGAATTCTCCCACTATAAGATATCATTACATCACTGTAAAGGAAAAATTGCCATGTTTTTGAGATTTCATTTCCTTTCTATTCTATATAGTGATCATGTAAATGCCGAGTTAACATTATCTGGCAACTGTTCTACAGTATTACTAGTTCATACTCTCGACATTATCAAATAACATTTTCACAAATTCAGGCCACTCCTCTAGTAAAAGTAACAGAAACACAGACAGACAATAAATTGACCTTATCTATCAAATCTGAAATAGTATAGCCCTTAATAAATTTTTGACTTACTAAACGAGTTTTCATATAAAAAACAGCACTGACTGTGTTATTTTATATGGCATCAAATTTCTTTGTTAGAAAATATTTAACACCGGCTTTTTCTAAAACTGAAATTAGTACTATTAAGCGTTCCGCAGTAAGAAAAAAATATGATTTTTGCTCCAAATTAATACTTAATGTTATGAACATGGCAGCTTATATGGTTGCCATATTCGGAGAAAAAGTTCAATGTATCATTGATAAACTAGAATTTTAAAATGGTACTTGGCATTTTCCCCAAACAATCCGGATGATAAGAAAAATTATCTGCTTTTCATCAAGTTCCACCTTACCTGAAACCGTTAGGATACAAATCTTTCGAAACACGTTAAATCTTTTCAGAAAAGCTTTTTTCAGAAATTAAGGAATAACTAGTCGCAATTTTTCACCTGCGCTAGTTTTAGGAATTGGAACACGTTAAATCTTTCGTTCAAACACCTATTCGATAATATTCATTAGCAGATTGAGTTATTCATGTATTTAACGAAATAGACAAGTGAAAAAGAAAGTAGGCCCGAGAAAATGGCCGACCTTGCACAAGAAGGAAGTTTTGAAAATACTATCATTATTGTTAAATTTTCAATTGGATTTTAGTTCTACGAACAAGCTGTACCGAATCATAATTTGTGGGTTTATTCCCTAAAGAGCAATTCATCGTTTCTTTTTTCATAGGTCTATGAACTTGTTCTATAATAAAAAATATAAACTAACATCTACTAGCGATCCAAAACAATTGACAATAAGGAAATCTTCTATGTCTCACTTGGAAGGAAATATTATGCATTTAGATTCAAATTTATATTCCGTTGTTCAGCAACTAATCATTCAAGTAGATGCCGAACGATTGCGTCAAAACTTATTTCACTTGTCCAGTCATCCTTTACCTTTCCGTAAACTTAACCATACAAGGTTTGGAGCACAACAAAACACGTTATACGAAGCCGACGATTTCATTAGTGCACAGTTACAGCTATCTGGTTATACAGTTTCAAAAGAAGGGGTAACGGTTAAAGCTTTTAGCTGCGATACTTCGAAGCCAAAGGCCCATCAATATGCTTCTCCGGCAGAAAATTCACCAGAGTTTACAGCTTATAACCTGTACGCAAAAAAAAATGGATTAAAACATCCGGAAGAAATTATTCTCTTTTTATCACATAAAGACTCTCAGAGTTGGGTGGACTCTCCAGGGGCTTATGATAACTGCACCGGAACTGTGGCTATAATGGAGATTGCTCGTCTAATGGCCAATTACGACTGCAAAAGATCAGTTTGGTTTTTATTTTGTAATGAAGAACATACGCCTTGGACCAGTGTCATTGCAGCACAAAATGCTAAAGCGCAAGGCGACAAACTGATTGCCATTTTCAATCTTGATTCTTTAGGAGGTAAGGGCCATCAAGCTATAGATGCCGGGCACAAAACCAACGTTACCCTATATAGTGATCCTGCTGGCGAACCTTTTGCTGATCTGATGGCAGAAGTTAACGAAATTTACCGTATCGGACTATTACAGACAAAATTTATGCGTCAGCGACCTGGAGATGACGACGGCTCCTTTATCAATGCCGGCTTTCCCATGGCAGTTATGAATGTAGGTTCCTATCCCTACGCTGATCCCAATTATCATATGGAGACGGACCGACCAGAATTAGTAGACATCGAAAATGTTCGTTTAGCTACCCAAGCCAGTTTGGCAGCAGGATTACACGTAGACTACGCTGGGAGATGATTTAAAAAAGATAACCAAACAGAGAAAATTAAGAAAGTTGGTTTAAGGAAAAGATCTTATAATTATTTTGAGAAACATGAACTTATCCCACCAGAACTAGTCAA
>CAYVHK010000163.1:0-9874 GCA_964451145.1 uncultured bacterium
CAACTCCCTCAATATATTTGGCGGCGACCACGCCAAAAAGAACGAATTCATCACCGTTAAATTCATTGAAATAAAAATAATTTAAAACCCAAGTATTTGCATTAGAACCCCTTTTTATTGTCTCAATTTAGATTTAGACATGATGAAAAACGAAATAAAACAATTCATTACTGAATCTTGTATCTTTTTTACTTAGTCTATTCTACTTAAAAAATATTGTAATTTTTTTGAAATCATAAAGGTAATAAAAGGCAACAAGACAATGGCCGATAATTCTCATTATCAGACGTCATTTTCTCCAAACAAAAAATCGACCTCCATTAACCTAGGTGATCCGACCTTTTGTGGTCAGTTGGGAGTTGCTATCGTTGGCTTGTCGCTATACTGAGGGGGAAGACTCAAAATGTATATCCGATTCCGATTCCAAGTCCAAACGATGGGCCAATACCACCCCCAACCGCTTCACTGGCTGTTCCATCGCTAGCTTCGATGACACTTTGAATTTCCCTATTATTTGACTTGCTTGAGTATATCTAAGGAAAGAAAGGAACGCACCGCAAAATGTAATAGAATGATGGAGGACAGTGCATTCCTTCAAGGAGTAAACAACAATTGAGTGTGACCGTAGTGTACTCTGCCTGTGTTTCTTTTTTACAGATAGTTTACCAATAAGACAAAGATATGTTTTTCATATCTTAAATAATATCGGTCCTCAATCTTGGCTAACAAGGATACTTGAACAGAGGCAAAGAAAAAGGTGCGTCGGATTTTGGAGGGACGCACCTTTTTCTTTTCAACGCAAGGGGTAGCACGAGATAAATATAAGGTTTGAATAATGCTTTAATGATGTATTTTATTTAAGAATTAATTGAAGTTATTTGCTATTTACAAACAATGTCTGATAATAGTTCATATCGGACGTTCTTATATAATCTCAATGAAGGCATAATAAAACAATTAAGTTAGATCTTTTAATTTCTGTTGGTGTTTTCAATTTAGCCTTCGAAGCATGGGGCTTTACAAGTAGCAAGTCGCATTCACTGGTCTATCAGCTTATAAATCCACTCCTAAGATGTTGTAAAAACCCCATTCTTCTATCTTAGTTAATTACTAATGTTACGACTTATGCAAAAATGCATTTTTGTTAGCTGCTTAGTTTTCTTGTTTCAGATTTGCCCAAATTGTGGCCAATTTCCCTTGGCGATCGACTGGGCTGGTAGCAATTCCGGGACCGTTGATCTCAACATAATCGTACAAGACTGTGGAATCCCTACCGCCAAGGCCTGGACGACCATCCTTGTAGGTCTTATCTTTGGTTTCCACCTGCAGTTTACCATCTATATAAGTTTTGAGGACTTCACCCTTCACCTCGAAGATTATGGTGTAAGCATCTCCTCCTTCAGTATCCTTAGAATCTGGACGTTTGGGCCGGTCACCACCGGTAATTTCTGTACCGACTCCTCCATCAAAGCGAAAGATACTGTTGGTATCTGAATTGTAGCTGATCTCTATAAAGTAGAAATCCTCGGCTGGCTTCTGAACTCGGGTAAAGAGGTGAAAATACGGCCCAGCTATTTTTCGAGCTATGACTTCCATATTGTAATCGGTCCATTTAGGATTACCAAAAAAAATACCTGAATTTGCCCCACCCACCTTTAGCTCGAGTTGACCGCCAGAAACCGTGGCAGTAGCTTGTGGTCCGAGTTCCCAGCCTTCAATATCTTTTTTGTCATCGAAATCTATTCTCAACGCAAAGGTCAAGTATGGGCTTAACAAAAACATACACAATACCAAAACACCAAATTTCCACAATTTCGTCATCGATAAATTCTCCTCGCAAATTCCATTCAATTTGAAGCATAAGGGATCGAACATTATCTTTACAACGGGATTCCTTACGACTAGGGTAAAAGATCAATTGATCAAGAGAAATTGTATCATTAAACTGGCGATTGCACAAAACCGAAGTTATTGCTATATTCCGTTGCCCTTCGATTATGCAAAAACTACGGGGACGAATTCCGTCATAGTAGAGACTTTAGCTGTTTTTGACGATTTGGTGCTAGGATTAGATGAAATAGTCTTGGCCCAATGGATTGTGTTTTAATAATATTAGTTTAGGGAACATCGTTCGATGAAAGATGTTTTTTATCCAATCATAAAAAATAATTTCCACCAATCTAGGTAATCGCCTCTTTTATGATCAGTGATTGGTACATGGTGATGTGGTTAACAAAGGTGTTTTATGATGCCAGAATTAGCGTTGGTGGGCTATGATAATGAGGATATTGACTGTTAACTTTTCACCAATATTAATTGCTATACCCCCTCAGGTAGCCAAGTATCTGCTGATGAAACCATCACCTTAGTGTTTGACTATCTAGTTGAATCAGTTATAAAAAACAACAGAAAGGGGTCTTGGATAAGTATAGTGGTGGGAGGAGACTCAACCAAGCACCCTTTCTGGCTCTTTCACTTCTAAGGAGAAGAAGTATTAAACAGTACGGTCGCAGTCTGCCTATTTCCAATTTTTTATAGTTGAAAACGATAAAACAGGGATTTTTCGGAAAAATTGCACAAGAACGCCATAATTTTTTATAAATGAGGAAAGCAACAGTAAGTATTTGGGGGGAAATAAGCTTTGATATAGCATATCCTTTAATTTTTTTGACCTTTGCATATTTTTACTCCGATACAAGATTGAGGACTGGAGGAAAAGATTTTACGAATTTGCCAGCCAAATTAAAACCAAAAGGCCTCTCGATTCTTACTGTATCTATGACACACAGGTCCAACGTTTTTGGCAACTTCAACTGGAGCAGTAGACGGACATGTGAGAGCTAGCTAACAAAAAGTAACTTATTGGAATGAAAAGACTTGGGAAAGAAACACGATTGCTAATGACACCCACTTCTATCAGTTACTGGGGGATGATTACATAGAAATTGGTAATACTGCAGTAATTCAGCTCTTCAGATCATCACTATCAACAGTATTTGGGCCAATTAGCCGGAGATCTGTTTTGATTTCAGGCCAAGGAAAAACCACCAGTTTAGACAACGGATGATGAAACGGATCAAATACCTTTACATTAACTACTCTGTTAAAAAATACAAAACTATTCAGGCTGTATATGTGATCATTGGTCTTATCTTGACAAGTATAAGCTTCATATTTCTCCATTCATCAGAAGTCTGGTATTTGAAATATTTTTGGTTAGTTTGGTTACTTGGGCACCGTAGATGGAATTATCGAAACTATCATAGACCTTCACCACTTCATGAAGGACGATTAAATTTACGTTTAAGGTGTCCTTCAAAAGGGATGATAATGTTTTTTAGCTCAGGGCTTTAGGTTGTCTTAGTCGATAGACCTTTACAAACGAGATAGATGGAATTATATTCAGTATCCAGCATTGAATGAAGACAAGAAAAAACAGATTATTTATGCTCAATTACTGTTGTTTTTTGATTCAGCTTTTTGAATTGACAAATATACTATTTTCTCTGGTTTGATCTAAGATTGTAAATAGTGTTTGCCAGAAATGATACAAATGCTCCCATTAGGCCGAAACCGAGAATAGTAAAGGGCATATGCCAAGTTATGAAGTTCATGTGGGTATGAATGTAAGCATGTCCCTTGAATATAATCATCCATGATAGAGGAGCAAAAAATGAGAACCATAGAGTTAGAACTAAGGCTACCAATTTTTTAATTGGGCCTGTTAGTTGATACCACTTCCCTTTTTTTAAGATAAAGTAGCATAACAATATCAGAAAGGAAAAGAATCCAAAAATGATAATTATTGTTTGATACTTGATTCTCAAGTACGGATTAGAAGTCGTTAGTATCTGATTAAAGTCAAAAATAAACCCATTTAAATATTTTTTGATCACTGTTGCCACATCCGTTTTCAAACTATTGGCATAAACTTCTGGATAACTAGCGGCATCCCCATGCGTTCTTTTACCTACTGAGTAAACAAAAATATGATAGAACCCAGCTTTTAATCCGCCTTTGACAGCTGATATTTGGATTGCCAGTATAATAGAGGTCGAAAGCACAGCGACCATGGCTGTACCACCGACTACTAAGAGCCGTTTTACAAAATGTTTGAAGTTCCAGTATTCAACTTGCCAATAGTAAATGTAAGGCGTTACCAGCATTAGCAACGTAGTTGTAATGTATTCATATCCATTAAACAAACACTTAATAAAAACAGTAGCGTAAACAAGTAGCAAAGCTCTATTCGTGTGTGCCTTTTTTTCTAGATGATAGATACTGGCCAAAAA
Source organism: uncultured bacterium (assembly GCA_964451145.1). GTDB lineage: Bacteria > Poribacteria > WGA-4E > WGA-4E > UBA9662 > TMED15. Next base: position 4,293 of record CAYVHK010000163.1, read on the forward strand.
AGGGAGATAAAATGCCCACATCACCCACCATAAATTTCGTCCAAATACGGTCATCCAATGGGAACATATAGTAGTTAGTAATACCAATACTGCACTAAATAAACCAAACTCTAGATAGAAGCATAAGACAATCAAAGACAAGACAAAAGCAAAAAGGTAGGCATTCAGGATTTTGAGTCCGGTGATATAGTGCGACGAAGACAATGGGAGAATTTTATCGATAAAACTAAACGTAATGGCTTGGAAGCCAATTTGAGAAAAATAAGGGTTGAAGGAAATGAAATCTAAATTATTGTAATACGCTTCATACTGACCGCTAACGGCTTCTCCTGTCCACTGTAATTTATCTGTTGTACTTTGTTTCTGCAGCCCTTCGACTTGACCAGTTAGACCACCCGCCGAAAATATACCATCCCGTCTGGCTTTAACCATTCTTCCTATCACCAAACTTTCGGTGTCTTTTTGATGATTTTTAAACCACTTCTGGTCTGCTACCCTGAATTGGTTATTAAGGAAGCCGGTCCCCAAAAATAACGTTGAAATGACCAATAGTAAAAAAGGCCGAAAACGATTATTCATCTACCTAATAACCACGTTTTTTGGATGGTGGTCTTTCCAATTCTACCCAATAATAGAGGATTGTGTCAGTCTTCTATATTCCACAAATAGCCCATTATATTTTATCAAATTTCTATTTTTTCGAGCATTCACTTCGTTTTTGTGGAGATCATTGTAACATGATTTGAGTTTTTTTTTCATTCCTCAGCACTGGATATTAATCAAGGCTCGCTCTATATTGAATTGAAAAAATATTTGGTTCATCTGACTTCAGAATTCTATTCCTTTTCAAATTCTGAAAAATCAGGATTTGCGGACTTTTAGCTTATCCGTTAGAATTAGGTTAGCACTTTCTATAAATGTATTGAATATGGAAAAAAGATGAAATTGCAAATTAGATCGATCTTTTTCTGGTTGATAATGGTCATATTTCCGTTTCTATTTTTGCCTACTGGTTGGGGGCAGGGAATAAAAAACAAATGGGCTTCGGACGTTCGCATCCGTTTCTTTACAGGTGGATCTGAAGGGGATGGTTTCGGTTCGATTGTCTATGCGGGCGCTTTGCAGGCAGCAAAGGATACTGGTGCCAATGTTGAATACTTATTTTCAAACTGGTCCATGGAAACGATGATCCAGCAACTGCGAGAGTCAATTGCCACCAAACCTGATGGAATCGCCATGATGGGGCACCCGGCCGATGATGCGATCATGCCTCTGGCCATACAAGCTAAAAAGTCTGGTATCTTAATGACTTACCTCAACGTGGATGTACCGACTGTTCGTGCTAATTATGGTGGTGGGTATGTTGGTGCTGATCTTAGCCCACAAGGCTATGCCCTTGGTGCTGAAGCGATCAGGCGATTCAGTCTAAAATCTGGCGATAAAGCCATCGTTTTTGGGCCTTGGAACGAAAGAAATCGCGCCTTACGTGAACTAGGAACCATCCAAGCATTTGAGGACATTGGGATGGAAGTGATAAAGATATTTGCTGGACCCGATTCGGCTAAAGATCCAAATCTGTTGATACCTGTCCACACCGCAGCCTTACTCAAAAATCCAAATACTCGTGTGATTGCTTACCCGGGTGGTCAGATCCTAGGAAATGCTCCTGTTTATATGAAAACAGCCAGAAAAAAACCAGGTGATATTTTTATTATTGGTTTTGATACCAGCCCACAGATCATGGATGCTTTTGACGATCAGTGGATTCACTTGACATCGGATCAGCAACCTTTTTTACAAGGTTACTTGCCCGTCCTTAGCTTGTGTTTACAAAAGGTTTATGGTCTTGAACCATTAAGTGTAGATACTGGTGCCGGGTTCGTTACCCCAGAGAATTATAAACTGGTAGCTGAACTAGCCCGTAAGGGATATAGATAGACTATACATGACACCATAAAATGCACTAATGACGACTCCTCTTATAGCTTTGCATAATATCTCGAAATCTTTTGATAATGTATATGCTCTAGATCAGGTATCGCTGTCTGTTAATACCGGAGAAGTATTGGGTTTACTTGGTGATAATGGCGCGGGCAAGTCAACTTTGATAAAAATCTTGTCTGGTGTCTATACACCAGATTCAGGAGAAATATATTTAAAAAATCAACCCGTAACTGACTGGAATCCAAGTCGATCGCGTCAATCGGGGATTGAAACAGTATTTCAAGATCGCGCCTTGGCTGTTCAGCAGACGATCGTACGCAATATTTTCATGGGACGGGAAACAACGGCCAGTAATAGAACTCTACTATCTCGTTTTGGTTTTATTGATCATAAGAAGCAATACGCTGAAGCTGAACGGTTAATGAGGGAAATTGGTTTTACCTCAGAAGTCTTTTCCCCAAATTCCATCGTTGGCACATTGTCGGGTGGAGAACGTCAGGGAGTAGCAATTGCCAGAGCAATTTATTTTGATGCCGAATTGATTATACTAGATGAACCGACGACAGCTTTATCTCTAACCGAAACAGAAAAGGTTTTTAGTTTTGTCAGAAATGTAAGATCCTCAGGCCGTTCGGTGATATTCATCGGACATAATATTTACCATGTCTTTGGAATTGCAGATCGTTTTGTGGTTCTGGATCGAGGCCAAGTTGCCCTAGAATGCACCAAAGACGACTATCAAACTCCTGAAGAACTGATCCGTTTTATGCAAAAAGTGGCTCAACCTGAGAATTAAATTGTCTTTTTCGCGTGGGAATAAATAACAATCAAAACGATGATAAATAAAAAGTCAGTTTCCTCTTTTATCCGTCGGAATAAGGCACCTTTAAGCACACTTCTTTTCTTAGTCGTGATGATGACCTGCTTCCTAATGGCGAACCCAAAAGTATTCACAGATGCAGCCATATATAATGCCGTATTCATTACTCTTCCTGTAGCTATTTTTCTAGTTGTCCCATTAGTTTTTACTGTTACAGGTGGTGAAATAGATTTGTCTTTTCCCTCCAACATGGCCATGGCTTCTTGGGTATTTTCATTATTAATTCAAAATGGGATATCACCAACTTTAAGCTTAATCTTAGCCATTGGAGTTGGAATGTGTATTGGTACAATTATCGGACTAATTGTGGTGTATGGTCACTTATCATCTCTGGTCTGCACACTCGGATTCAATTTCTTTCTACGCGGCTTGATTATGATATTAACCGAAGGTCGCTCGCTTACCGTGCTAAAAGTCCAAGATAGCTTATTTCACACTGTTTTAGCAGGTACTTTCCTTGGCTTGCCAATCCAGATGGGTTGGGCGTTATTGTTCACACTGATTTGCGTATTAGTTTTTAACCGTCATAGCTACGGTATCCGCGTACATTGTGTAGGCGATAACCCCCAAAGCGCCGAACAAATGGGTATCAACGTCAATCATATTAGGATTTCCTTTTTTATTTTTGTAGGGTTAGGTGCCTCGCTAGCGGGGGTATTTTCAGTTCTGATTAATTTTTCCTGGTGGCCAACAACGGGTGATGGCTATCTTCTTACAGCCTTGGCTTCTGTTTTTGTTGGGGGAACACCAACTTGGGGTGGGATTGGGACCGTTGTTGGAGGGGCACTTGGGGCCACCATAGTCTCCTTCATGGAAACAGGGGTGGTCGCGGCTGGACTAACAGGTTTTTACGTTCAGTTTTTCAAAGGTTTGATTATTATCCTATCCTTGTTGGCTCATCGATATAGCAGTAAACGTTATCGATAACAAATCGGTTTATCAGGATAAATCATAGGTTCTAAATGTAAGAATTTGAAGGTTGACCTTTTGCTATAAAAACTTATCATATTTAATCTTTTTGTTGTTGGCTATTTATCTTGAACTAAAATAGGTGAACTCCATGCCCATTGGTCATTTTTTTGGCGCACGCGAACGTAATATGTATCTCCACCAGGCTCTGGTTTTGTAACTGTATCAGCTAATTGACAGTGCCAGTTAAACTCCCAAGTTTCCGGAACCCGATGAAACCGATAGCCAGCCGAGCCAATTTTCGCCAATCGATCAGCTTTAGCTCCTTCGATCAGGTTAACCAACGGGATATTGACTTTCCTACCATTGATAGTAGATCGCACCTCTGCAGACCTTGGCATAATGACTTCCAAGCAGATGCCTTGAGAGGAATTTGTCGAATTATTGGGGTTGCCAAAAGTAACAGTAGTTACCCGGACATTATTTACTCCGTTCATTTGCCAATGGGACAAATAGTGTTCCCTTGACAATCCGTCATCAATTTCTGGTGGTGCCACCACTTCTGAACCACGAAATCTTGGTTCCACAGCAACAATTTGGCCGGCCGAAATTCCAAAATCTATATCCCAATCGGTTCTAACTTTTCGTTCCCCCCAACCTACTTCTAAGTAAATTTTGGTATGAAGTTCATTCGATCTATCGACTACAGTTTCAGTTTGCATTTCGTATTCAGAAAACCGACGGAACAAACAACCATTTTTAATGATGTCAATGCAATCAATAGCACCACCACCACTCACTACAATTTCAATATTCCTTTTGGCTGTGAAAGCTAAACAGTTTCCCATCACTTGATCGTTAAGTGAGTATTTTAGGCTAATTCTATCACCGGTTAATGCGTAAGTACGTCGTTGGCAAAGCGCTTGCCAAATAGATTTTCGGGTTTTACTCTCAGCCCAGACCGCAGTCCGGCCATGCCCGTAACTCCCTGGATGACCACTATGATGGTCAGTAGAACCAACGACACCGAAAATATGTTTTTGAGCTAAACCGTAAGCCATAGTGCTTTTGTAATCCGAAGCTCCCATTACGTGTAAAAAAGGACGTGTATTTTCACTAGCTTCACTACAACCATGCATGGAAATAATTTCAACTATCGGCGAAATATCAGCGTTGTAGGTGTTCCAATTTATGCCCCGTTGGCCTCTTAAATAAGCTATATGGTGTGGCAAAGCAATTACACCAATACCGTTTGCCCTCAATTGGCGAATTTTTTGCTCAAGTTCTGGTAAGCCACTTGCCTGTAATAGTTCACCTTTAGCGTCGTTGAAGATAACAGCTCGATCCCCATCGGCTGAAGAATGCATTTCAAAACTAAGAAAGGTAACAAACTCACCTTCTTGGTGAAAATCTGACATTGTCTGCTGCACTTTTGGCCACAGGCGTCTCAATTTAGAAAACCCTTCTAGGTGAAAGTCAATGATATACTGTACTGCCGGGTCTGGATCAGGCATGTCTGGCCATAAAGCGTGTCCTGTCACCGAACAAAAATCAAGTTGTTCCTTAGCGTTTCGCAGGGCATCTTCCAAGCTACCATGTCCGTAGGAAATACCACAATGATTATGCAGATCACCATAAAATGCGTTTAGATTTTGATAAGCCAACATTATATTTCACTAAAGGCATCTATAACAGACCTTTCTCCTAATTTAGAATATTCCATTTTTACCCTGATACAGAAAGGATTAAATCAATTAGTATCATACTATAGTTGACACCATTTTGTGTCGTCAAGCATGTCTTTTTCAGAATTTCATTTCATTTTGTGAATACAATTATAATTTGATTT
>CAYVHK010000164.1:0-9751 GCA_964451145.1 uncultured bacterium
CAAGGAGGCAAGATCTGGATTTTTTAAAGGGGAATCTAATTGGTCAGATTGATCCAACGACACCACCAGCCAATCTAAATCTCTATTGCTAATTGTTGAGCCCTCCAATTGCTGATTAGCCGCGTGAGAAGTTTCAGAAATTAAGCGGTCAAAACGATGATTTTCTATGGCACAATCGTTTTGGGCAAATATGTTTCGACCATTTCCAGACTTCGAAAAAGAGGATAACTTGAACGATTCTTCGCCCATGTTAAAATTGGAAACCATCAAATTAGTTGGTGAATCCTTCATTAAGCCCCTAAAAAACAACAGCGCAGTAAGCAAAACCAAAAAACCGCCAGTGTATGTTACGGCAGATAGTTTTTGCCATTCAGTACTTGACCCCAGCGCTCGCCACCAACCAAAGCAGATTGTTCGTTCCTCGATTCGCATTTGCAAATCAGTCATTACCCTATCTGGGTTTGGTAGCGATGGGGCAACATAATGTTGGAGTAGATTTTTTGTCTTGGTTAGAGATTCTAACGCATATTGGCAAAAATTGCAACCCCTCAAATGATGGTCGATGACCACTTTTGACTTCGGTGTTAATTGTTGGTCGACATAGTCTGATAATTGTCTTTGAACTTGCTTACAATTCAAGGTCATAACTTCTTGTCCATTTATTCAATTTTGCTCAGTTGACAATATTCTTTTCAATTTTTTGTTGCTTCATATATAGGGGTTTAACAAAACTCGTAGTTTCTTTCGCGCATAGTGCAAACGAGAACGAACCGTTCCTTCCGAGCAATCGAGTATATCGGCAATTTGTGGATGACTAAGTCCTTCTAATTCATGTAATACCACAACCGTTCGGTGTTTGATTGACAAGCTGTTAACTGCTCGCGTCACCCATTCTTGCAATTCGTTTGTCTCTACTTGTAACGTCGGGTCTTGTTGACGTTCTATTTTTTGAGAAATATCAGTTTTTTCCAGAAATGAAATTAAAGATTTTTGCCGGCGTTTTCTTCCATTAACAGTATCAATCGATAGGTTGACTACAATCCTGTAGAGCCAAGTTTCAAAAGCCGAACCATGCCGAAATGTGTGAATTGAGTCGTACACTTTCAGAAACGTATCCTGTAAAATATCGCTAGCATCATCCGAATTTTTGGTAATTTGAATTGCTAATCGATACACCAAATGTTTGTACCGATCGACCAAAATAGCCAAAGCGGTCATATCCCCATCACAAAGGTCGGCAACCAAAATGGCCTCTGTCCGTTCCAAATGTCACTCTCTCTTCAAACTGCAAGCTACGGTTAGACGGCGAAGTACCTTTAACCGTTCAATTTTTATTTGTTCGGAATCAAATTAGGCAGAATCTGCTGTATTTTCAAATCGGTCGATTTAGAAATACCAAGCAGATTCTGCAGCGATTTTCTAGCATAATCAGGTTCTGAATTTAGCTTTCTAGTTGCATCATCAATGAGTGATTGGATGGAAGTTGGGTCAATTTCCGCCAATTGACCGAAAGTCCGTCGGGCTAAATCCCAAGCTTTAGCTTTTTTATAACAGACTCCTAATTGCATATAGACCTCTGGTTTTCGGATACCTAAGGCCACTGTTTGTTCCAAACAAGCACCAGCTTTGAAGTAATCACCCATCATATAAAACTGCTGCCCCAAATTCATTACTACATCATCTAGAAGTACACCATCGCTTATTAGACTCTGTCGCACTTCACCCACTTCCAGCATACCACTCTGTTCTAGTAAAATTTTGGCATTGTGCTTGAAAATGGGTGAGGTTTGCCAAATAGCGAGTTTTTCACTAGCATCGGGGCGAGACAAAGGACCAACACCTGCTTCCGAAACTTGCCTCCTTAAACTATCAGTGTTCGTTTTTTGTATCGGGGCGTCCGGGATTGGTTCTGGATCATTCTCAACCATGCCCCCCAGAGCCACCAACATCGGTTCAACAGCTGATTTTGTTTCCGGAAAATCTGTTAGTATTTGGACGTAAGTTTGCCGAGCTAAATCTGCTTGGTCAGTTTTCTGATAAATTTCGGCTAAGCGCAATAAAAGTTGCGCGTCGTCTTTTGACTTAGCAAACCGACATTGATAATCTTGGTATTTTTTTAACGCTTGACCAAACAGATGTTGATGAAACAGGCAATCAGCAATCCGCTTTTTTGCCAAGGCAATTTTCGAATGGTTAACAAAATCGAGCGTGAACTGGAGGTATCGCATTTGGGCTTGAGCGTAATTCCGCGCCTGAAAGTCGTGTTCAGCCATTGACAGCAAGGCAATTCCAGCTTGAGAAGAAGTTGGCTGTAGGTCGATGATCTTTTGGAAAATAGACTGAGCTTTTACTGGATTTTCTAGTTGGTAATAGTAGATTTGGGCAGCTTCAAGCCGTGCTTGTTGAGCTTTAGAAGAATTAGGTGGATTAGATTCTACAATCGCCGCGTATTGGCGCAGTGATTGTTGCAGATCGTTTACCGTTAGAGATGATTTAGATGGAAAGTGGCAACCAAACAAAAGCAAAAAACATCCACCTGAATAGTACCAAAATAGGCGGAGAATTTTATTTGTCCAGTTAATTTTAAATTACCAGTTTAAGCAAACAACGGCTGAATTAGTTGGCCTTCGTTAACTACCCGAATGGGGCGACCCGACCGAGAATAGTTTTCGTGGTTATGATCAATGCCAAGTGCGAAACAAAGTGAAGCAAAGACATCTTGAACCGACACCTCATTCGAAAGCACTTTGCCTTCATCATCCGTTTGTCCGATAATTTGTCCACCTCGCACACCTCCACCAGCTAGTACCATTGACCAACCATTGGGAAAATGGTCTCGGCCTTCGTCGTTGTTGATTTTGGGCGTCCGACCGAACTCACCTATCCAGCCCACCAATGTTTTATCTAGAAGATCACGTTCGGAGAGGTCGCCGACCAGAGTGGCAAATGCAGGATCAACGATTTTCATTAGATCGCCAACGCGAGTAAAATTATCGTTGTGAGTATCTCAACCGTCCAGGGAGATTTCCACAAACTTGACACCACGTTCGACTAGTCGACGAGCCATCAAACAACCTTGACCAAACTGATTCATGCCGTAAGCTTGGCGTAGAGCCGTCGGCTCTTCTTGCAATTCAAAAGCCTTTTTGCGTTCCGAGTTTATCATCTTATCAGCTTTTTTGTAAATAGCTTGATGAGCCTCAGTACTTCGACCAGACCGGTGTCGTAGAAAGTCTTTCTCCAAATCTTGTAACATCTGAAGACGATTTTGAAAACGGCGTGCGTCCATTTGTTCTGGATATTCAATATCATCGATCGGCTTTAATGGGTTATTAACCACGAATGGATCATGTGACGCATTTAGAAAACCACTATTGAAACTAGGAGAATTTATGTTTATGCAGTGAGGCAATTCGAAAGATTCATGGCCCAAATAATGAGAAATCAACGAGCCAAAGGTCGGATGATTTACTGAGCCGGTGGGAGCATAACCCGTGTGTAACAAGTAACGGGCTCGTTCATGATTTCCTTCTCTGGTCACCATGGATCGAATAACAGCCAGATGGTGTGCTTGTTCAGCCAATAAAGGTAAAGTTTCCGCAAATTGTAAGTCTGGAATACTGGTTTTAATGGCTTTGAAAGGACCGCCATTGACTGAATTTGGTTTAGGATCAAAGGTGTCTAACTGACTTGGCCCGCCGTTCATGAACATAACGATACAGTGTTCAGCCAATGGGCCAGATTGACCAGGTTGGGCTAGAGCCATCAAATGGGCTTGTTGCATTGCGATAGCACCGATAAGACTGCCCATACCAAAACGGATAAATTGCCGTCTAGACAAATCTTGTGGACAAAAGTCAGGCGCAGTAGGGTCTTTCGTATCAAATGACATAAGGCACTTCCTATCGTCAAATCCAATCAGGGAATAGTCAGCTACTTAAGAGGCGATTATAACAAAAAAGGCGACCCAAAATCAATTTGGATCGCCTTTCAAAACTCCCCCGGACGGACTCGAACCGCCGACCTAGTGGTTAACAGCCACCCGCTCTACCAACTGAGCTACGGAGGAAATTGCACCTTTTACCTCGGTACGATCGACATTATACTTATCTGGGCAAATGTGTGCAAGACTTTTTTGAGATTATTGGTTAGTTTCTGCTACAATTATTCCTGATTTTCTCAGGATTTCTAAAATTGACGACAGATAATTACTCAATTTATCCAATTTCGGTTCTCCACTTTGTTATTTTTTCGTTGTTTTTTGGTTTTTTAGCTTGTAATCCTGACCGCCAGTTTGAAGACGACTTGGCTCAGAAAAAGCAAGCCGAAGGTTGGCGTGCCTACCAACAAAAGTCTTTTGCTCAAGCTCTGATAGAATTTGAGCGTGCTATTCATTTAGCCCCTGACTTATCCGATGCCCATAATGGTTTAGGTTGGAGCCATCTTAGCGTTTTGAAAACGACCCAAATCCCATCTCAGTCTATCATGCAAGCTTTATCCGCTTTTGAACAAGCCATCCGAACTAACAAGAAAAATGCTGATGCTTGGGTTGGTCTAGCCAATACACTCTTTCTACGTCGTCAAAGCAGTACTGACTTCAAGTCAGCTATTTTAGCCCTAGATACGAGTTTGAACGCTAATACTTCTTTGCTCTATCGACACGACTACCAATCAGTAGCCGACATCTATACTCTGAAATCGCTCTGCTATCTTTATTTGGGGGAAACTGAGCAAGCTAATCAATGGTTAGATCGAGCTAGCTCAGTCGCCAATAAAAATAAATAAATCTAATATCCCATCATTAACTCAGAAGCAATCAAAGAATGGCTAAAAACAAATTTACCCTCAAACAAAACGATAGCAAAACACGCGCACGACTCGGACAACTACGGACTGCACACGGACTGGTTAATACGCCAATCTTTATGCCCGTTGGCACTCGAGCTACTGTCAAAACTTGCTCACCTCGTGATCTAATTGAACTCAATGCTGAAATCGTCTTGAGCAATACCTATCACCTTTATCTTAGGCCTGGTCACCGAATTATTCAGCAAGCCGGTGGGTTACATAAGTTTATGGGTTGGAAGAAGCCGATTTTGACTGATAGTGGTGGTTTTCAAGTCTTCAGTTTGGGCGATTCTCGCACTATTACCGAACTTGGGGTTGAGTTCAAGTCCGAAATAGACGGCAAAAAACACATGATTACCCCTGAACGTTCAATCCAAATTCAGAATGCACTTGGTGCTGATATTATAATGATTTTCGATGAATGTCCTGCTCATACTACCGATCGAAGCTATATTGAGCAATCGATGCAAATGACCCTGCGGTGGGCCAAGCGTTGCCGTCAGGCGCACCAAAACGTTAGCCAGCTACTTTTTGGTATTGTTCAAGGGGGATTTTTCGATGATCTGCGCCGTTTCAGTGTTGATGGAACTGTAGCGTTGGATTTTCCCGGTTATGCTATTGGGGGGCTGAGCGTTGGCGAACGAAAAGACCTAATGTACCAAACGTTGTCAACTACAGCTCCGCTTTTACCAGAGGAGAAGCCCAGGTACCTAATGGGAGTTGGAACACCAGAAGATTTAGTTTTTGGTGTTAGTTGTGGTGTTGATATGTTCGATTGTGTGATGCCAACCCGAAATGCTCGTAATGGGTCATTATTCACTACAGTCGGTACTGTAAAAATTCGTAATGCCAAATACCGAAACGATTTTACTCCTCTGGATCCTAATTGCGTCTGTTACACTTGCCAACATTTCAGCCGCTCTTATCTTCGCCATTTGCATGCCGAAAATGAGATGTTAGGGCACCGATTAAAAACGATTCATAACCTACACTTTTACCTGAGCTTGATGCGTGGGGTGCGCCGCGCCATTGCTGATGGGTGTTTCGGTGAACTAAAAGACAAAATTCCAAATTTAATGCAACTGGGACAAGAGAGTGTATGAGGCTTATTGATTTTTCAGTGTAATGTTTTTTGACCTGCGATAGGGTTTTTGCTTGCGCCTAAACAAATCATTCTTAAACACGCTGAACACTATCTGAATAATCACTTTTCCCCAAACATAGCCTAAATGCCAACCAGAAATTGTTGCCAAAAAAAGGAAGATTGGCTTTTTGTTAATCGTATTGATTTGGTCGATACTTTTCGTTCTTGCTAGCGATTGTCAGTTCTGAAAAAAGGATTATTGCTCAAAGAATTGCTTGGCTTACTTATTTTGATCAATTGATTCAGATTCTTCGCTCATAGGCCAGCCAAATTTTTTCTCAGTTGCTATCGATTCTGAAGACTCGGTTATCGTTGGAGTACTGCAATTAGAATCGACTTAAGCTGGTAGAATCGACTTAAGCTGGTAGAATCGACTTAAGCTGGAGGAACAGTCATCTTCGCCAAACTACTGATTGATAAGCATGAATTAACTTATCGTATTATTTAACGATTTCCTGCTTTCTGTCGATCGCTATTAAATTGAAGTGGAATACGCTGAGCCACATTTTGTTCTATTTTTTCTAGCAAAACTTGAATCGCTTTGTCGAGTTGAGCATCTTGTCCTTGTACCTGTTTTCCTGGAAGCAATTCAACGATATAGTCTGGGATTGCGCCGTTGAGTTCCATGTCTTGACCTGTCGTTGCTAAAAACCAGCCCCGGAATGGTAAACGAAGAGATCCTACATCCATAATCTGTTTTCGGCCAGTCGATATTACTCCACCAGCTGTAGGCATGCCAACCACTTGACCTAAGCCTAAAGTTTTGACAGCATGGCAAAAAATTTCGGCATTGCTAAAACTACCTTGATTACACAAAGCTACGATAGGCTTTCTCCAAGTAGCGTAAATGTATCGACCTTCCGGATAACCTCGTCCGCCGCCGCGTGGTGAGGTGATAGCGTGAATCGGTTGAGTTAGCATAGTGAGCAAATGATCAGTGGTAAATCCACCGCCGTTGTCTCTTACATCGATTACCAGAGCGTCCTTGCTAAAACCAACTTCATAAATCTCTCTCTCAAAACGCTCGAAACTAGACCAGTTCATGTCTCGAATATGAACATAACCTAAACGAGACCTCGATTGGCTTGTTACTATTCGACGATTGTTATCAACCCACTGTTCGGTTTGTATTGACCATGCTTCTCACTGTTAATTGGACTGCTTGTTTTTTGCGTCCGTTCAAAATAGCAGTCTGATCTATGTCAGAATTAACATCCTCTCCGTCAACCTGTAAAATCGTTTCTCCCACTTCAATTTTGGTGACAACTCGGTCAGCTGGGGAGTTCGGAATAACCCGATTCACTTTTAGTCCGGATCCGTTGTGTTGCAAGTCAAAACCAAGACCAAAATGAGGAGTTCTCGTGGACCAGTCTTGTCTCGGTTTGGGCGAGTAATCGCTAGAAGGATAAAAGCCTAGGTGAGAAGAATTCAATTCGCCAAGCATCAAATTAATGACCTTGGCCAAATCAAGTTTTCGAGTTGCTTGTCCAGCTATTAGCCAATACTTAAGGCGAATTGCACTCCAGTCGCGATTGCCTAGATTTTTGTCGTAAAAACGGTCTCTTATTGTCCGCCAAGACAGATCGAAAGCTGCCTGATAATGTTGGCTCAGATTAACTTCTGTCTGGACGACAAAAGGAAATTTCTTTTCTACTCCAGAAAAAGAAACCGTAGCAGGTTCCCCTTATTGAACCAAACGATCTGATTGCCTGCTTGCAACCATTTTGCATCTTTTCCTGTTTTGTCAGTCAATAGTTTGGGTGAGGTTTTATCAGCAACCAACTCAATGGTGTAAGTTCCTAGTTTGTCCGCGATAGTAGCGGTAAATGCTATCTTTTTGGAATCGTGAGACCAAAATAACCCAGTTTCAGTTGAACCCTTAATTGAGATGGTATGAATCCGTTTATGGATTTGGTCCAAATCCATCGTAATCTCTGGTAGTTTATTTTCTATTCTTCCTTTTTCCGTTATATTCGGATTTGGGCCATCTTTTTCGGTATTTGGTGTTTCGGTTTTCTTACCTTTTTTTGGGTCAGAGTTCTCAGTTTTTTTCTGATCTTTGGGCGTCGCTTCTCCATCTTTTTTATAGCTGCTTCCATTTTTCGGTCTCTGGTATTGCGCTCTTCGTCCAATTCTGTCAACCAAACATAGGCGATGTCGAGTTGCCGCTCCCGCCGTTGGGTGGTAAAGGCGATAGCTCTACCATCAGGGGACCAACGTGGAAATGATTGATCATAAGGATGTTGGGTAATATTGATTGCCTGTTTTGATCCATCGATTGGTATCAACCAAACATCTATATTGAAATTGTTGTCGTTAACTGCGTAGGTCATCCATTTCCCGTCGGGGGACCAATCGTATTCAGGCTGATTCCATGATTCAACTATTCGACGCGCATTCTTACTTTCTAAGTCCATGATCCACAAGTCCCCCCTATTTTTTGTGAATCCAATACTCTTCCCATCAGGACTTACTTTTAAGTTGGCCTCCACTGGAGGATCATCTGTCATTTTTCGCAATTTAAAAGTATGATTTTGCCACCAATATTGATTTGTGTCAGATCTTTGTGCTTGCCAAATGTCACACTGGCCGCTAGTCTCACCAATGAAAAAAATCTGCTCATTGTCTCTACTAAAAACAGGACTATGTTCTTCTGCTGGTGTATCGGTTATTTGGACTGCTTCTCTCCGTTCAGTGTCCATCACCCATAAGTCACCGCCAGCTACTAGTGCAATTTCCAAACCGTCATTGGAAAAAGCAACGGTAGTTGCTTTTCGAACAGATTGCCGGATTTTCGTATGGTCGGCTAGGTCATTCTGACAAAAGATGTTTAGCTTTTTTGGGGCATCGTCCACTTTGGGCCGAAAACGGTAGAGATCAAATAGGTGTTGAAAAATGATAGTGCCATCAGCTACCGATGGATTAGCTACCGAATCATCATCAAAAAAGGTTAACTGTTTTTCAATTTTAGTAGTTAGATTAAAAAACCAGAGATTAAAAGAACCACTTTGCCCGCCAACATAATAGAAGCCCGTCCCATCGTTATTCCAAACTGGGGTTCGGCTACTAGTCGGATGATGGATGATTTTGGTGAAACAGTTTTCCGTCTTGTCTTCAAGTAAATGATACTGCCAAATTATTTGGCTAGCCCTAGAACCTCGATAGCCTTTTCGCCAAGATTGTTCCCCTTCACGGGTAAACAAAAACCGTTTCCCATCCAACGAAAAGCACCCATTTTTACCATATGCGTCAAATAGAAGCTTCTCACCACTCCTTTTTTTTATTGAAATGGTGAAGAAGCGATCAGAACGTTTCCAGAAATGATCTCGCCGCCCTCTAGTGATAATTTGTCGACTGTTAGGATGCCAACTTTCGAGCATCGAGCCTTCAGAATGAAAAGTTAATTGCTCAGGCTGACCACCATCAGCGGACATGATAAAAACTTGATTGGGGCCGTCGCGGTTGCTGACGAAGGCTATTTCTAAGCCGTTGGGTGAAAATTTTGGTCGGATATCTTTTGCAGGGTTTTGAGTCAACTGTTTAGCAGCCCCTCCCTCAATAGAGGATAACCAGATATCACCCCTCCAAGAAAAAATAATTTCCGATCCGTCCGGCGATATGTTGGGACTACCGGTTAGTTGTATTGGTTGTTCAGCGACCGTTTGTAACAATTGAAAATTGAGATGCACTAACCAATACAGAAACATTAAAGAACGCATAAAAACTGCCTCTTACTAATCAACATCTCCTGCTATAATT
>CAYVHK010000165.1:0-9669 GCA_964451145.1 uncultured bacterium
AACGATTACCGCTGTTATTTTATTCCGATCATTGGAAATGGGAACCTGGTGTTGAACTGAAGCATCGTCCCGAAATCTGGGGGGGGTTATGGTGTGCGCTGATTGTGGGAATAATATACGCAACGTTAGCTAAAAAAGATATTATGGCAAGAAATTTGGCCTTATGGGGAGTATTGGGCGGTGCCTTAGGTTTTCCAATTGGTCAAACACTACAGGCCACTAACGCATGGAATCCAGAATTTTTTCGCCAAAGTTTTATTGGACCCTTCACTCAGAAATTCAACTGGTGGAACATAATGGAAACTACCTTTGGAACAGTAATGGGGGCTATACTTGGCCTTGGCTTGTGGCTGAATCGACGCCGAATCAGAATTTCGTCTGAACCAGATGCGAGTCCCCTATCTAAGTGGTTGATTGTCGGGTTACTATCTCTTCATCTGTCTCTATTAATACTAGTAGACTTTAGCCGTTTCTCTTGGGTTGACGGTATATATGATCTCGGACTAATGATGGGACTCATCCCCTTAGTGGCCAGTATAAGAGGTCGCTGGTGGCCATGCCTACAACTGCTACCCATTACACTCCTTCCTATAGCTGGAAAAACTTTACGCATGCTGGTTTACTCAGTCGATGATCCAATCAATCTCAGTGTAGGTTGGTTGGCTTATTTTATCCTACCAATGCTTTGCGCTACAACTCTAGCGGTTTATTTCATACGTGAGGCGGAACCAACTGGCGAACATCCAGTTTTTATCCGAATTACACTTCTGTTCTGTACTTGGATTTACTTTGGACTCAACTTTGCCTTCTTCGGTTTCCCCTCATTGTGGTCGAATCCGAATGCGCTCCTGTTTTTTATTTCTGCTATTGGCCTGACCCTGACGACTTTTTTTTTCGATCCCAGTGAACACCACTGGTCTTATAGGGTGTGGAAGACGAACTAGATTAGGCCACAATAACTAACTATCATATAATTCGATTTCATGGAAAATTGAGATGGTCCTGAGTTGAAATCATTTAAACTTTAGCCTAGGGGAAAATTATCCAATGGAAAAATTAAACGTTGCCATTGCCGGTTGCCATCGAATGGTAACAAAGACATTAGGCAGTCATAATTTTGCCGCGGCATTACATTCGGTAGCCGAGACTAATGTTGTTGCTGTATTTGATTTTGATTCTACCACTCGAGATGAATTCATCAATTGTTGGAAAAATATTTGGCCCCATGTGGTCGCCTATGATGACTACCAACAAATGATGAAAAAAGTCCAACCAAATCTTCTTTGCTTGGCTACTCGGCAAACAATGCATGCCGACCAAATTGAGATTGCAGTAAAATCAGGTGTCGAAGGTATTCTTTGTGATAAACCACTGGTTACCAGTTTGACTGAAATGGATCGGGTTTTATTGGCATGTCAAGATGTTCCACTGCTTTTTGCGCTAGATCGTCGTTGGTTTGAACGGTATCGGTCAATTCGGCAACTTATCGAAGAAGGAATAATCGGAGATGTAACCAGCATCATTAGCTATGGTTTATCTAATATAATTAACCATGGCTGCCACTGGTATGATTCTTTACTCGCCTTAGCTGGAGATGTGGAACCGGTTTGGGTTAGTGGGTTAGTTGAGGATCTATCCGACGAACCTGCTGATAGTCGCCGTTTAATTGATCCTTCAGGGCGAGCGCAAATCGGACTAGATAACGGTGTTGTTCTATATATCACAGCAGATGGCAAACACAAAGGTTCAGGATTGCCGATGAGTTTTGAGGTAGTAGGAACTAAAGGACGCCTCTTCATACTAAACGATGCCAACCAAATCTACCATTGGACACTAGATGAACCGTTTCGGATGAAAAAGATTGAAGTTCCCTCAGAAGTAGAACAGTGGCCGGCAGGTCAAGCAATGGTGGCTGATCTAGTCACAGCTATCACCGAAGGAAAAAGGACCGCTTGTGATATCGACCAAGCAAGACGGGCAACCGAAATCGGATTTGCTATTCATCAATCTTCTATTGCTAACGGCAGTCGAATTGATCTTCCGGTTCTGGATCGATCTTTACGAATCGAGTCTTTTCCTTGGGGTAACGAACCGAATTAACCTTTTCAACCCCGCCCAAAATTATAAAGCTGGCCCCAGATATAATTTATCCTCCTTGACTGGTAATATAAGATGCCACATTTATGTTTCAAAAAGGAATTCCCTTGATATATGAGACGAAGGTAATTGAAATTACAAAAATCATCTATTGTGGGTAAGAAACCTTGGCAGAAAAAATAATATCCTCAAGCTAAACCTGATTATTCATCGGATTTTGAGTTGTCGGTTCTGCTTAGGTTTTTGTGTTATTTGTAATTTATATAGCTTACATTCCTAGATTTCCCCAAATATTTTCACCATCAATCGATGCTATAAATACATCAAATATCAGTTTTTATTAGAGCGAAAACTGACGTCGAATACTAGAGGACTAACAAATTTCATGATTGTAAAGGATCGATTTTTCACATCCGTCTTATTTATCTTATTTTTTTGTTTTTTCGTTCTAACATTACGAGTGGTCGGAAACCCGTTACGGATGTCCAATCCAGACTTTACTCAAGGTGAACAAATTCCGACAGATGCTAAACACGATTGGACTTTAGGTCCTACAGGGGTTCGTGGATGGATGTTTAGCCAAAATCTTGTTACCACAGAAGCACGACAAATCGCTATTACTCAGGTAGAAAAGGGTTCCCCTGCAGACGGTATTTTGGCTGTCGGTGATGTGATTCTCGGTGTCGATGGTACACATTTCTCATATGATCCCCGTACTGAGATGGGAAAGGCGCTTACTAGAGCAGAATCAGAAACCGGTAATGGCATTCTGACACTCATACGTTACAGAGGTGGCGAGACTAAAAATATCACATTGAAACTACCCATTCTCGGCACCTATAGCCCGACAGCTCCTTACAATTGCCTCAAGTCGAAACGCATCTTAGAGCTTGGTTGCCAAGAACTGGCCAATCGTGTCGGCAACTCATACTACCAGAAAAATCCAATTACTCGTTCTCTCAATGCTCTTGCGCTCCTGGCTAGCGGCAATCGGGAATATATTCAATTGATTCGTAAGGAAGCCCAATGGGCATCAGACTATTCCGCTGATAGCTTCCAGACATGGTATTACGGTTACGTTATTATGTTTCTTGCAGAGTATGTAATGGCGACTGGAGATGACTCAGTCATGTCTGGCTTGGAACGCCTATCGCTGGAAGCGGCAAACGGGCAGAGTATTGTCGGTTCATGGGGCCATCGTTTCGCCCAGACTGATGGTCGACTTGGTGGATACGGAATGATGAATTCACCAGGCTTAACACTGACGACATCTCTCGTTCTAGCTAGAAATGCGGGAGTAAAAGATTCTTTGGTGAAAAATGCTATACAGAACAGCGCTCGCTTATTGAAATTCTATATTGGAAAAGGCGCAGTTCCATATGGTGATCACCGTCCTTGGATCCAAACTCATGAAGATAATGGTAAATGTGGTATGGCCGCCGTTATGTTTAATCTGCTGGGCGAGGTAAAGGGGGCAGAGTTTTTCTCTCATATGAGTATGTCCTCCCACGGAGCCGAGCGCGACACTGGACACACTGGAAATTTCTTTAATATATTGTGGGCTATACCGGGAGTAGCCCAATTAGGCCCACATGCTACTGGTACTTGGATGAAGGAATTTGGTGCTTGGTATTTCGATTTTGCACGACGTTGGGATGGCAGCTTTGTCTATCAAGGACCGCCTCAAATGAGAAAGGATAGCTATCAAGACTGGGATTGTAGCGGCGTTTATCTGCTATCTTACGCTATGCCTCTCAAGAAAATTTATTTAACTGGGAAACAATCTAGCATTGTGGAACCACTGGGTTCCGTCTCAGCCGAATCTTTGATTTTCGATGGGCGTGGCTGGAACAATATGGATCGCAACAGTTATTACGACAATTTAGGTCAGGAAGAGCTCTTGAATCGACTCAGTAATTGGTCGCCAGTCGTGCGAGAGCGGTCGGCAATGGCATTAGGACGAAGGAATAATACAGTTACCACTCAATTGGTCCATTTACTTGAGACAGAGGACCTCTACACCCTATATGGTGCATGCCAAGCAATTAAGATGCAACATGAACGTGGATCCACGGCCATACCGGCACTGCTTAAAGCATTCCGTTCCAAAGACCTTTGGCTGAGAATTTTAGCTGCCGAGGCGCTAGCTGGAATCGGAGAACCGGCTTAAATAGCTGTTCCTGAAATGCTGGCTAGGCTTACGAAATATGATGCTAAGAATGACCCAAGGAACATGGAGCAACGATACGTATCCTTCGCTCTGTTTAACAAACGAGGTGGTTTGATCGGAAAATCGCTTGCAGGCGTCGATCGCAACCTACTTATGAAGGCCGTTCGCGAGGGCCTTTTGAATGAAGACGGCCGTGCCCGAGGCAGTATTAGTAGTGTATACGAAAATTTGACCTATGACGAAATAAAGCCTTTATTGCCGGACATCCATAAGGCCATAATCGAACCCTCACCAAGCGGTATCATGTTTGCAGACAGTATTCGCCTCAATGGGCTTAAACTATTTACAAAATATCGAATCAGCGAAGGTTTGGAACTTCTTGTTGATTATTCTCGCAATCAGAAAAAACATGCCAGCGAAAAACGTATTTTTAAGGTCATGGAAATGATCAAATTGTATGGCACACATGGCAAACGCATTATTTCCAACTTAGAGTCAGTAGTCAATTATTTTGAAAACGAAGAAAAAAACTTTCCACACCACTTGAGCCTAAGGAAAGCCGAAGCTGTTAGAAAAACTATATCTGCTATCGAATCCTCGGTAGATCAACCCCAGTTAATCTACTTAAATCGGTAACAACTCACCAATTCTCATCGCTAATTTATAAAGGTTTTATTCACCTTTTAGCTGATATTAATCCTGAAACGTGGCCAAATGAAAACTGTCAGGTGATATATTTAGTTGGTATATGGGCTATCCGATTGAGAAAAACTAGTCGAGTCATATCAGACGAAATTCTGATTAAACTAATACCACAATTATTTTGGCCAAATCTTGCATAATCACGGTCTGGTGGCATACCAAGAATTGTGCTAATTAGAATCGATCCTGATCGGCCGTGGGTAACAATTGCGATTTTGTCTTCCTGATCATAATGCCTATTCAGCAGAAAATCAGTTACTTTTTCCATATTCCTTCGGATTAAACGCACGCCTTCTTCTTTTGTGTGAGCCTGTTGAAAACGCCACCCTTCTTCCGTAATATTCTCAGATAAAACAGCATTAGGACAAAATTCCAAAATTTTCGATTTAGTTAAACCGCCCATTCTTTTTCCCGGTGGTGGAGTGTATGTTTCGCCACCTTCGTGAAGTTCAACTATGATATGTGGGGCTAGATTAATTAAGTTGCCGATATTCTTTGCAGTCTGGATCGCACGCAACATGGGGCTACAATAAATTTTAACTGGATTTATATTTTTGAGAACCGTCCCTGCTAAGCAAGATTGCTTATGGCCAAAATCCGTTAGGGGTGGGAAGTCAACATTTTCATCTCCCCTATTACTAGTTGACTGACCATGCCGAATCAAATATAGATCCATACAACGCTCCAATATTCAACCAACGAATTAGCATATTTACTGAGGATTGGCTAAGATATAAATTATTCTCGCATCAAACGTTGAATGACTAGCAACCGCCAGTCATCAAGTGGTTGTTGCCACTCTGCATTAATTAATCCCCAAGTTTCCATGTCTTCGCTGTCTGGTTTTAATCCTGTATTAAGCGGCCACCAAGCCCAGCTCAGATTCCGCTCCTTTATATAACAACAAATATTCTCTAAAAATTCAGGCTTATCCATCGGCCCTGCACCCATTTCACTGATCCATAACGGAAATAACAGATCTGTATCCATAGGCAATTTTTCTTTCTTGTTTCTCTTTTTCACTGGTCCGAGATAGCCCCATGCTGAATCCAAAGCTCTACATAGTTCTTCGTAAGAATGATCCGATAAAGATCTACCATCGATACCGCCAAACCAACTGTAGACATGTGGTGAGTATACCAATTGCTCCGGTCGGCTTAGGCAGACAGGAGCAGTGGCTGCTTGTCGAAGATCAGCTGCATAATTAATTCCTTCTACCACAATCAACAAGTCTGAATTCAACGACAAGAGATGATTACCTGCGGATTCCGCAGCTCTACGCCAATCAAAATCGTCATCACCTCCCCAATTGGCTTTCCCTATCGGTCCAGTCCGCACCTCATTTCGCAAATCGGCACCAACTACCTGTGGGATATGGAGGTACCGCTGAATAAGGTAAGACCAGTCTGAAATCCACTTGACCTCAGTCTGCTCAGAACCAAACCACAAGGCATTGTTATCGTAATTGCAACACCAAGTACTAGTAGTAGTATGATTGTTAAGGATAACAAGTAACCCTTCTTTAGCTAAAGCCTCCACAACAGAATCAAAAACTTCAAGTGCAGACTTGCCCAACAGGTGTGGGTTAGCTGAAAGCCTATCTTTTTCGACTGGATCTGTTTGATGTATCATTTGGTTGGAAAATGGCAACCTTACACTATTGAATCCGATTGATTTAATCAGTGCAGCAATCTTCGAGACATGGTTAAAATCAAGCCCAATAACTATATTATAGGCATCACTAGCACCGTACCAGTTTACGGACTGCAAACGCAATTGATTGTCTAATTGATCGATAATATAACCATTAGCGGTTGTTAGTGGTAATTTTGTGGTCATTGATTAATCCTAATTAGATTAAATTGCAAGAGAAATTAAAACGAGATTTAAGCCAGTTAAAAGCATAATACTGGTGTGGCTGACCCAAATTATGGTCTGCTGTTTTATAAACACGATACGATTTCTTACTTTTTATCTGATTTTAGCTAGCGAAACAGGTAGCAGGTGGACAAACTGGATCTTGTAAACCAACAGCCATCAGAACTTCCGCTCTAATTTTAGAAGCGAAGTTGATCGTATCAAAATAGCTCAATGTCTTCATCAGTCATGTCCAGTCGCGAGACCCATGTTTTAGTCGTAACCACTGATCGATTTCGTCCCATTGGGTTAATTGGAAATATCTTTTCCAGTCACAAAGGAATGGGACGTCTGCGATACAGTATCGAGTTTTCGGTCTCAACGCAGCTACCACTAAGCTGAATCCACCACCCTGACTTCCTCCCCAAACAGCGGTCTTTTCCGGGTCCACTTCTGGTAGCATCAGTAGATAATCCATTGCTCGCAAAACGTCCATATAGGCACCACGATAAAAATAACTGTCAGGCTGGTCCAACCCCCTGATCCAATATCCTAAATCTTTATCAGGAGTGTCATCCGAATTCCCGTGTCCACGAGGATTAAAAGAGAAAGTTACGCAATCGAAAGGCGGATTGAGTGGTGCCATAGCTTGTCCATATCCGGGAACTCGGAGAATTGCTGGATGTTTACCCGTTGATTTTGGCACTTCTAGCCATCCGCGGACTCTAAGATTGTCAAAACTGCATATTTCCACCAAATATACTTTGAATCTCTTGTTCTCCATATTGGGCTGGCATTCTGATTGATAGTTCGGTTCTATTTGCCTAAGTTGGGATTCTGTGCCATGCCAAAAGTCGTCGAAATCTGGCTGTCGAGTAAGGAAAACCTGAAGAGAACTGGGTTGGTATCCGATAGTCATTTGATCGGATACTACCTGTTGGCAAAATTGGAATTGAGATTCTATTTGGTAAAAACCGACACATAATTGGTCAGGTTCAAAATTATAATCGTGTCTATTTTTACCGGGCAGTAATTGGAGACTAACTGTATTTTCTACCAGACGGTCTCCACTATCTGTTTTGACTCGCCATATCAGTTGACCACTAATTTTTTCACTGTGATTGTAAATTAGCACGAAGATTTGAATATCTTGCTCGATCTGAAAAACACCATTTGGTTGGTCTGTATCTATTTTAAGTTCCAGCATAGATTTGTTATATTCTAAAATTGAATGTTAAAAAAGGCCTAAATTAAATACATCTACCACAGAAGAATAAGCAATTTCTATCGATGAGCATAATCATCTGATTGGACAAATTAACCAAGGTTATTATTACCAATTTGGGTATATGATGAAAAATTTGAATTCGATTTAAAAGTCGACATAGTTTTTTGAAGAGATTAACAATCGACTTTAACATCCTCCAAAACATGACTAACTTTTCCAGAGACCGGACAACTAAACCCGTTGACCTACTCTTCATTTCATTAGCCATTTATGGATATTTATCCCGTCAATTGATCCATAAATCTCCAGTTTTTTATTGAAATTTATTAATGGGAAACATTTTCAGATGTGTTAATGATCTCCAAACCCATTCAATTGGTTCATATCGAAATTTTTGTATCCATCTGGATGAAAAAAATAGAATAAATATCCATATTAATAAAACAATCATTACTTGCCTAATCCTATTGATATAGCCATATAATCCTAATCCAAAACTATAGAATATAAAAGTCGATATGAAGGATTACATCAAATAACATGTTAAAGTTGTTCTACCAACTGCTCCTAATTATTTCTTTTTTATAATTTTTAGAAATTCTTTTCGAGACCACAGGATAATCAGGCTTATGTAGCCGGCAAAAATGAAGGGTGTTGCTATTGTATTTGGTATTCGACCCAGAAATTGTGAGTACATCCAATTCCATTCAAAAAAATACGATAGACTTAACCCTAGAACAGATATCGGCAGACTAACTTCAAAACCGTAGAATACCATCTTTTTATAAAATGATTCTTTTCTTAGGCCACTAAAAATTGCCCAATTGTAGAGAGACATTCCAATCAACATCATGCCAAATGATCTCGAAAAAAAGTCCAAAACTAAAGATATGACCACAAAATTGTTTGGGCCATTTTCACTGGTTTTATACATGGATGTTCGATAATTCAATTGCTCTTTATAACTACCTCGATAAATATCCAGTTCTTCTTTTATTTTTGCATTATCAGGATTCCAGTATTCCTGAATAGCATATTGATTTACTTGGTCTAATTCACTGTTTTTGTAATAGTTATTGATACCGATGAGTGATGGTATAAGATAAATCAGTAGCCTTATGGAAAATTGTAACCTTGGTGGAAAATTCTTGAATAAGAATAGGAAAAATGAACATAGGGCGTAAACAACTAATATGTCGCCGTGCCAAATAAAATGAGAGTGGGGCCAACCGATTATGAACAGCCAAAAATTTCTGCTGTAAAACAATATAATGGGTTTCTGTCCTCTTTTAATTAGGTTGTTTATCGACAAATTTGCACTGACACCGAAAAACATAAAAAATATTGCCATGAATTTTTGATCTGCGATAACATGGCTAATACAATAAATAACTTGATTCAAAATTATTGCCTCATATGCAACCGGACTAAAATATGCAATTCTGGGCATTGCAAAACTGACCATATTCATTATAAGTATGCCAAGCAATGAAAAACCTCTTGGCATATCAATTGATACAATCCTATTACACATCATTTCCAATTTATATTTAAAATCCATACCACATATTCATGGATAATTTTGAAAGTGATACGATTGGGGAACCGGCCAAGA
>CAYVHK010000166.1:0-9489 GCA_964451145.1 uncultured bacterium
TAGAAGGTACAACTGTAGTTGCTGCTCGTTATAGGGATGGAGTGATGGTAGCTGGAGATCGGCGAGCAACCGCTGGTAATGTTGTAATGTATGATCGGGCCGATAAAGTTCTCGAAATCGATGAGTATTCGGTAATGGCAATCGCTGGTTCTCCGGCAGTAGCTTACGAGATGGCTCGGACTCTCGAGCACTCCTTTCAATATTTTCGGCGTATCCAATTACAAGAATTGAGTGTTGAAGGTAAAATTCGCATGTTGGCCCGCCTCATCCGAGATAACATGTCAATGGCATTACAAGGAATTGGTGGCGTAATTCCTATCTTTTCAATTTATGATGCTAATGATGAAATCCAAGATTCAGTTTCGTCGGGGCGTATTTTTTTCTATGACGTACTAGGTGCACAGTTCGAAATGGTTGATTTTGCAACCTCAGGCTCAGGTTCAGTTTGGATTCGTGGGATTTTACACTATTTAGACCGTTGGTCAGGAACACCACTATCCCAAATGGATATGAATCAAGCGGCTTCTACTATCTTGAGATTGCTGGATACGGCAGCTGAATTTGATACAGCAACTAGCGGAACTAACATCAAGTCGGAAATCTATCCGGTTATTAAAACCGTCACTCAAGAAGGTGTCCACGAATTGTCCATAGACTTAATTCGCCAAATTTACCAATCAGTTGTTCAAGTTTAAGGGATCAGATGCTAGAGGAACATTATCGCTATCTGGAAGCAATTCAGAATCGGCGTGATTATATTGAAGATCAAATTCTGACTGGTAGTCCGGTTGTTAGTTTGGTTTACGATGATGGTATTTTAATTTTGACCTTGACTAGTGGCCAAAAGCTGTATGAGGTACACAACCACTTAGCACTTTCCGCTATTGGACACACAGCCGATATTGAAAGACTTCGACTGTTAGTAACTGACTCTGCTTCGATTCAGGGTTTTCAGAGTTCTGTTGATGACGTTACACTTCATCGTTTGACACATTTTGTTTTGTGCCCCCCAATCAAACAAGCATTCGAGTCAGTGTTCAATCCTCCCACAATCGCTAAAATTTTGTTAGCTGAACTAGGACGATTAAGTCGACCTCATCAGTTAGTAATCGTGAACTATGACGGAACGACAAGTATTCACCAAAATGCTGCAGTCATTGGGGGGACGGAAGGTGTCGAAAAAGCAATGTGGAATCATATTGATCACTCCCCAATTAAATTGGGGGATAGATTAACATTGGAGGCGGCTTTTGAATTAGCTAGTCAGGCTTGGGCCGTTGGTCGTTTGGCAGGCCAAAACTATACCGACGAAGACTATTTAGACACTGAACTCACCAATTTCACCACTGGCCAGTTAACTGAATGCTTGCAAACTGAATTGGTCGATTTGCGAATAGAGGCTGGTATTTTGCAAATCTCCAAGCGAAGTAAAAGTAAATTTCGATTCTTGACTAAGTCAGAAATAGCTAGCTTATTACCTTTCAACACCAGTGGAGATGTATATTGAGCCGACGGATTTTTGGATTAGAGACCGAATTCGGTTGTCTTAATAAATCAGATAGGTTTCGTTCTTCGGAAGAAGTTGCTTCAAATGTCAAGGACTTTATCTTTGGGGATTTATCGCTCGGGATGTTTGACATGCATTACCGAGACTGGGGAGAACCGCCTCATAATGGCGGTTTTTTATTTAACGGTGGTCGGCTGTATATAGATATGGGGCATTTGGAATATGCTACACCGGAGTGTGTACAACTTTTTGATTTAGTTGCTTATGATCGAGCGATTGAACTCGCTATTTATCAAGCCCTGGAAGCTTTGGATTTGAGAGGTCAAGTTTCTTTCCTTAAAAACAACATCGATCATGTTACCGGGGCGACTTTCGGTTGTCACGAAAACTATCAACTGAGACGAGACATTCCTTTTTACAAATTCGTAATTCCAAACTTAATGCCTTTTTTTGTAACTCGACAGATTTAAGCTGGTGCCGATCGTGTTGGAGCTCATGAAGAAATTAATGAGTATGACACTAGTAATTATCAAAATGATCAGTTTATCGGATTCCAAATTTCCCAACGGGCCGATCACATTGTAACCGAAGTTTACGAGTGGATCCAGTTTAGCCGAGCTATTATTAACACTCGAGATGAACCATTGGGAGACCATAATAAGTATCGTCGCCTGCACCTTTTGGTTGGTGATTCCAATATGTCTGAGTTTGCCAATGCCCTAAAGATTGGTAGCACTTCTTTAATACTTGATTTATTAGAGGAAGGGTATTCACCACCAGACCTCACACTTGAGGATGCTATTTTTTCTATCAAAAATATCTCTCGTGATTCCACCTATCATTGGTTGTTAACGCTCGAATCAGGTCAAACCATTACAGCGGTTGAATTACAATGGGAGTATCTACGGGTTTGTGACCAAATTCTGCGGGGACGAGATTCCGAGACCGATAGGGTGTTGACTGCTTGGGATGCAACGCTTAAAGAGTTGGAATCGGCTTACTTGGAACTACCGGAAAAATTAGTCGGAAAAATTGATTGGGTAACCAAACAATGGTTACTAGAGACCTTCATGCAGGAGGAATCAATCAGTTGGGGCGATCCTTGGTTGGAAAGCCTCGATTTAGAGTATCATAACATCGACCCAGAATTCGGTTTATATTATGATTTAGAACGACAAGGTTATACAACACAAATCACAGGAATTGAGCAAACTAAAAAGGCAATGGAAACACCACCGCAAAATACAAGGGCCAAAACCAGAGCCACTCTCATGAACTACCTATCCACACACGACATACCTTGCATTGTAGATTGGCACCGGATTCACCTACCCGACAGAGAACCCTTTGAGATGCAAGACGCGTTTCAAACTTACGAAATGGAAGTAAATGATTGTTTGGAACAATTGGAATTGAAACGAAACAATACTGGTTCGATTGAAGAATGCTGAACCGTAATTCTAACCTTCAGCTTCTTCTTCTGCTAACAACGCTTGACGGCGGTCATAGATCTCTTGTTCGGCGTTTTCGACTGCTTGATCGACCGTCGGACCTTTGTCCTCAACGACAGCCCGAAATACCGCCCCAATAATTATGAGTGCTCCCGAAACTAGCCAGACAATCATAATTAATCCAATTACACGTGTAACATCTTCGCCGTCAACATCTTCTAGCCACTCCCATTGTTGGCGTTGTTTTTTATCTTTGCCCAAGATCCAGAGTATCCAAAAGAAAGGAAGGGAGGCATAGAGTGGAAAAAGCGATAAGTTTAACCACAGTAGAATGCCTCTAATTAGATGTCCGAACATGGACCAAAATCCTTTCCTTAATGGGTTGTTATGCCTCGAAGTCCAAGATTACCTTGATAGCTTTTTCTCTACGGAAGGTAAAGAGTTCAAATCCGTACTGAGCCTTTTCGAAAGGTAGATGATGTGTCAAAATTGGGGAAACGTCGATGCGGTTTTGAGCTATCATATCCATGGCAAGTGGGTAATCGCTTTGTACGTCAGGGATAACCGAACCAATCAGACGAATATTTTGCCGAAATAGATCTCCGTACCGAAAATTTTCATAAATCGATTCGTCAGGCACACCGAATGCCAAAATCGTACCGTCTCTTCTTACCAAGTCGATACACGTATTAATTGTCTCGGTCTGATGGCCAACGACCTCTACCACTAGATCTGCCATCTGACCATCGGTAATCCTTCTAACCTCTCCGACCAAATCTTCCTTAGAAGCATCGATGGTATGAGTAGCACGCATTATTTTACTAATCTCTAAGCGATAGGGCTGTATGTCTGCGGCAATTACAGTTTTCGCCCCCAAGTTGCTCATAAAATGGGTGAATATTTGGCCCATTGGACCTTGTCCTACAACTACGACATTCTGGTGAATCAGGTTTCCCAACTTTCGACACGCCCAGATCACTGTACCTAAAGGTTGAGACATCAACATTTCTGAGGGCCGTCCACAAGGTTTAAAAGGCACTGTCAGTTGATCATTCGACAAAAAGTACTCGGCCAAGCCGGTCTGTCCGAAGGGAACAGATAAGACCTCATCTCCCTCTTTGAATTTTGGCGATTTACTAGCCGTAACAAAACCGATACACTCATGTAGAGACTGGCCAACCGGCAGGGGATAGACCGGGTGTCGGAGTGTAAAATAGGGAATATCACTACCACAAATTGCTCCCTGATAAGGTTTTATCAGTAATGTTCCATCTGGTTCGTCAGTAAGGTTAATGTCGGGAGCAGAAACAATTTCGATTTGGTGTTGGGCGACGATTTGTCCAGCTTTCATTACTTTGCTTTGTCATAGACGATTCTAAAACCGTCTGTATTGGCCTTCTCAGCAACTGATGACCGATTTTATCACCATATGTTAAATGTGTCAATGAGAAAACCAACTGCCACATAGGTTTTTATGGTTGACTAAGACTGAATCAATTTGCTTTTAGGAGCCCAATTTTTTTCTACTAAAACTTTGATCAGTCGGTGTCGATCTTGAATCAAATCTGGGACATCGGTGATTATTACTTCGGCTTCTGATTTTGTTGATTCGAGTAGGCTGGCATCCTTGATAATATCTGCCACTTTAAACTCGGGTAAGCCAGATTGTCGTGTGCCAAAAAACTCCCCAGGCCCTCGAATTTCGAGGTCGATTTCTGATAAGTCAAAACCGTTATTGGTTTGAGTCATGGCTTCAATCCGACGAAGACCATCTTCACTTTTGGGGTTGGAAATTAGATAACACCACGATTGATGTTGACCCCGGCCGACACGCCCCCGCAATTGATGTAGTTGGGCTAAACCAAACCGTTCTGCATTTTCAATTACCATAATGGTAGCATTAGGTACATCAACACCAACCTCAATCACAGTCGTAGAAACTAAAATATCTAGCTTTCCGCTTTTGAAATTGGCCATTACCAACTGTTTTTCTACCGATTTCATACGACCATGCAACAAGCCGACCCGCTGATCTGGAAAAGATTTTTGCTGTAGCTGTTCAGCCATCTCAGTAGCAGCTTTAATGTCCTCTAAATTCTCCGATTCCTCTACTAACGGATAAACTATATAAATCTGTCGACCTTTTTCAATTTCTTTATGCAATTGCTGATATAGTTCTCGGCGTGCGCTATCTTTCACCCACTCAGTTTTGATTTCTTGTCTTCCTGGTGGTAATTCGTCTATTACAGATACGTTCAAGTCGCCATAAACAGTCATAGAAAGAGTCCGTGGTATTGGAGTGGCTGTCATTACCAGAATGTCAGGGATCGACCGTTCAGCTGGATTATGAGCGTTGATTGGCCCTTTGTCTCGGAGTTTTGCACGCTGTAATACTCCGAATCTGTGTTGTTCATCGATAACCACTAAACCTAGTCTATTGAAGACAACCGTCTCTTGAATCAAGGCATGCGTACCAACGATTATATGCAGTTCTCCATCCGCTATCTCCTTTAGGATTTGATCTCGCTCTTTTTTGCTTAAATCTCCTTTCAATAAGCCAACGTTAATTCCCAAATCGGACAATAGCTTTTTTAGGTTAATGACATGTTGGTCAGCCAATACTTCAGTGGGTACCATTAAGGATGCTTGGTAACCACATTGCACTGCTTTCAAAAGAGCTAATGCGGCCACCATTGTTTTGCCTGAACCAACATCTCCTTGTAGTAAACGGTTCATTGGTTCTTCTTTCTCCATATCTCCGTCGATTTGCCTAAATGACCGTTGTTGAGCTTTTGTCAATTCAAAGGGTAACGCAGATAAAAATTGCTCCACTAAATTGTTTTTTTTACTTAATTGATCATTTATAAAACGGATGCCAGGGACTGAAGCGTTGTGTCTTTTATTCATAGTTAACCATATTTGCAAAAGAAAAAACTCGTTAAACACTAGGCGTCGACGGGCCAAATTTATCATCTCAGTGGACGATGGGAAGTGTATTTCGGCGACTGCATCCGACCAATCCATGAGGTTATGGCGGGTTCGAATCTCGCGACTTAAAAATTCCGGATACTCTGAAACATAGGCATCGAGTGTGTTTTTGACCCACTGACGCAAACTGCGTTGGGTCAGGTTTGCTGTAGCTCTGTATTGGGGTACAATCCGACTCGTGTGGATGTGATCTGTTTCTTGATTCGTGATGATCTCAAACTCGAAATTGGATGATTGGATTTCTTTTCGCTTTCGTTCAAATTTGCCGCTGACGACCACACCAATACCAATTGATAAGGTCTTTCTCAAATAATTGATTCTTTGATTACCAAAAATTACTAGTTGAGCTATACCCGTTCCATCGTAAATGGCAATTTTTACAAAGGCCTTCCCACCAGGTCGACGGGATGGAATGTATGCATGTTTTGCAACTTTACCTTGGATAGTGTGTGTGTCTATTAATGGATTTACAAAACCGATTGGGGTAACTTGACTTTGATCATGATAAACTCGTGGTACGTAGTCCAACAGTTGACCGATGGTACTAATACCGAGTTCAGTTTCTAGCTTAGCTGCTGATTTTGGGCCAATCCCTTTAATGGAATCTATCGTAATTGTTAAAAAAAATACTTTTTCAATATTCGTGTCAACTGAACGAATAGGTGAACTAGGTTGATTATTACTGAGTGTTTCAATAGGTTTTAAATCTTTTATGTTATCGTTTAGTGAGGATGAATTGGCAATCATTTGCTCTAACAATTTTCTGGCCTGCTCAATTTTATGAATGCGTTCTATAGGAGTAGCTTTAGGGTAGGTATTAAAACATGCATAGATTTGACGTAACTGCTGTCGTAGATTCATGTCTAAATTGAGGGGACGTGTTCTGCTAAAGTGGTTACGCACCGATAATTGCATTCCACCAGCAACCGTATTATCAATACAGCCGTTCTCGATTTCTTGCTTTAACAAATTGTGCACTGTGGTTAAGATCGATTGCATTTTTTCCATGGATTAACTAATACAAGAATTAGGGATGTCGCATTTTCTCAACTTGTTGTTGAAGTGCCTCTTTGCTAAAATCTAAAAATTGACGAGTGAAGGTAATCGTTAGTTCAGCTAATTGTGATTGTTGAATGGTATCTTTTATACTTTCACTGCCATACTTCACCACTAAGATACAAATACTACCTGTTAAAAACACACCGATAAATACACCAAAAACTGCACCAGCCAGACCATTGATCCAGCCTAAAACACCTTTGTCAAAGATGTTTTGTAGTCGTTCTAATAACCAGTCAGTAGCCATACTGACTGCGGCTGCGACGCCGATTACGCTAATCCATTTCGACAACTCCGGATTAGCAATCAGTCGTTCCAAGTTGGAGGCCACTTCTTGCCAAAAGTGGCTAGCAGCCCAAACGCCTGTAAAAATAGCCGATAACCCCCAAACACTTCGAGTCAATCCACCTCTCCAGCACTTCCACGTTCCAGCTGCAATGAAGAGTAAAATAACAATGTCAATGGTGCTCATGAGATCTATTTTTTTGATTTATTTTTGATGAAAATTTTTGTTTCCGGAAGTAATGGTAAAGCTGATCGGCGGAATATCCAATTTTTTGTTGGAAAGGATCACCTAATTGAAAGTTGGTTTTCATTTTTTTAATTGAGTCTAGAATTGGTTGCCAACCGATTTCTTCAATCAACCACTCAACGAATAACCGGGACTGCAAATAGTCCAATATGGGATTATTTGACAAATCGGTGAAGAAACGACTTAGACAACTATAGGAGGATTCCCTATCCTGAACAAAATTGAATTGTTTTTGATCTGTCGCTAAATAACGATACTCTGAACCCATCATAGGTCGAGAAACCAAGGCGGCTAAACCTTCGTCTAACCATTTAGGACAATTACCATACGATAACTGATCTATGACAAAATGAACCCACTCATGTCTTAGAACAATCGAAAACAATGTTTTCATAAGGCGGTTTTTCGTATCGTAGCGGATGGAAATTTTCTGATCTTGATACTTCGCTACAGCCCAAGGCGGCAAAAAAGAATCATTTATATCAGTGTCTAAATTAGATATAGATGTCGAAGATAAAAGGGCAAGATGAACTGGATTCTGATTGTCATGAGAATAATGGAAGAGTGAATTGATCTCTGCCGTATTAAATGCGACGAGATGTGATAATTCGTCGGTTTTTATCGGCAACTCGGCTGGAATGTCAAAAATGACGTTCCCGGCAATATCGGCAGAGTTGAAAGGCGGGCAGTAGCGAGCCAATAACTTAGGAAGTGCTGGCTGAAAGTTTTGATAAAACCGTTGCTCTTCCTTTATACGTTGAGAGCGACGTAGAGCGGTCGGGTGCTGAGGAAAAAGTTGAAGAGCTTGTTCCAAAGCCGCAAGCGCTTCAGGCCAGTAACCTAGCATCTCATAACACTTTCCCAGATCGAGATAGCCAACCACTGATTGAGGATTTTCCCGTAAACCAGCAGAATAGTACTTGACCGCTAAATCATAACGTCGTTTTTGATATTGATATGCGGCGTGACGAAAATGCTGATCTATTTTCTGCACTGCCTCAGCTATAGCCTTTAGCCCCTTAGATTGGTTCTATTGCAGTCGCCCGACAGCGAACATTACCAAAGCGAATGGAACTACCAACAGTGATTGGAGTTGGCTTATCAATTTTAATTTCATCAACGAATGTGCCATTGGTACTATCCAAGTCAGTCAGATAAATTTCGTTTCCACGTAACTCGAACCGAGCATGTTGACGGGAAAGCGTCCGGTTTGGGTCAGGGATGTGGATATGAGCCAATTTGTCGCTTCGTCCTAGGATAAGATGCCGAATTTGAACTGTAAATACTTGTCCTGCTTGTTGACCTTGAAGCTCTTCAAAAGAGATCATCAGCGCTCCTGCTTCTCGTTCAATTTCGATAATCTCAAAGGATTGAGTGCCGATTTGAATAACAGAACTAACTGTAATCAGTGTTGGCATTTGGATGGCAGTACCATTTACCAGAGTGCCGGATTGACTATTGAGATCAGTCAAATAAATTTGATCTTCTTCTATTGTTAGTTGGCAGTGAGTAGGTGAAACTGTGGCATTTTTCATCAATGGAATTGTATTTTCTTGAGCGCTACCAAATGTGACTCTTTTGATATCAAGGTTAAATTCTTTTACCTCTTCATCTTGTGTTTCAACTTCCAGCGTCAATTTCCAGTCACTCGAACTAATCGGAGCTAAGATCTCTGTTTCCGAGATTTGAACTTCATTATCCAAAATGGTCAGTTCATCCATCGAATGCTCCAGGCTGAGGTTGGGCATCACGTTGGCATCAGGCAAAAACCCATCACTGTGTAAAAAACTCATGGCTTGGGATTGCACCGGCCCTCCGATAGACAAATTCTGTTCATTAATGTTCTCCGGTAAATCCTCCATTACCATTTCGCCAACGGTTTTACCTTTTCACCTGTTAATCACTAAACCAATAGCTCCTTCATTACTATGTTGGCAAAGAAGCACCACTGA
>CAYVHK010000167.1:0-2970 GCA_964451145.1 uncultured bacterium
AGAAGAGGACTTGGCCTTATGTACTTTTGTAGATCACGGTAAAGTTGATTACGGTCCTATTCTTAGAGAAAATTTAACTCAAATTGATCAGGAAGGATAATGAAATTTTTAAGAAATATCCTTGATGAGCTACATCCTCAATTCATTGAAGGTGGAAAATACGAGAAACTTTACCCCTTATATGAAGCTTTAGACACTTTTGCTTTTACGCCGGGTGAGGTGTCAACAGGAAGCACCCATGTGCGAGATAGCATGGATATGAAACGGCTGATGGTAACCGTCGTAATCTCGCTTATTCCAGTAACTTTGATGGGAATTTGGAATGCAGGTTATCAAGCTATTACGGTTTTAGCTGAACAGAATGTTGGTTCTTGGGCCGATGTGGACGGTTGGCGAGCTGCAGTTATGAACGCAGTTGGACTTAGTTTAGATCCCAGTAGTCTTGCTAACAACCTTATATATGGGGCTTTATTTTTCTTGCCTATTTATGCCATTACTATGTTCGTTGGTGGGCATATTGAACTCATATTCGCTATTATCCGAAAACATGAAATTAATGAAGGTTTTTTGGTGACAGGCCTTTTATTCCCACTAACTTTACCCGCCACAACACCACTTTGGCAGGTAGCCGTTGGTATTGCTTTTGGTGTCTTCTTTGCTAAGGAGGTTTTTGGAGGTACTGGCAAAAATTTCCTGAACGTAGCTTTAACTTCCAGAGCATTTCTTTATTTTGCTTACCCAGCGAACCTTTCTGGGGACGCGATTTGGGTAGCAGTCGATGGTCATACTGCTGCTACATCTTTGGGGTTAGCAGCGGCAGAAGGTATTAATGCGATCAATTGGACACTCTCCGAAGCCTTCTATGGCATAATTCCAGGTTCTATCGGCGAAACTTCTGTTTTATGTGCTTTGATTGGTGCTTTCATCTTGATTGTGACAGGTACTGGTTCTTGGCGAATCATGATAAGCGTAGTTGTTGGAGCCGTAGCAACGGTTCTTCTATTAAATTCGGTAGAAAGTACTACTAATCCTATGTTTGATATGTCAATAGCTTGGCATCTGTGTTTAGGTGGCTTCGCTTTTGGTACAGTTTTTATGGCAACTGATCCTGTTAGCGCGGCCATGACCAACACAGGTAAATTTTTTTACGGGGCATTGATTGGCATTATGACTATTTTGATACGTGTAGTCAATCCGGCTTATCCTGAAGGTATTATGTTAGCAATCCTATTTTCTAATCTGTTTGCTCCGCTTATTGATTATGCTGTTGTTCAATCGAACATCACAAGGAGGTTAAAAAGAAGTGCAAGTTAACTCTTGGCAAGGAACAATTTTTGTTGCACTTTTGTTATGTGTGGTTTGTTCAGGAGTAGTATCTTTTACTGCTGGCAACTTGAGGGATTTACAACAAGAAAACACAAAACTAGATGTTCAAAAAAACCTACTTCTTTCTGCTAACTTGATTTCGAGTAAGAACATCCCTAAGTCAGAGGTTGAAGAGGCGTTCAAAAATGTTGACATTAGAATAGTGAATTTAAAAACTGGTGAATATGAAAATGATGCACCGAATAATTTTGATGCTCGAGCAGCGGCCAAAGATCCCAGCCAAAATATAGTAATTCCGCCGAAAGTGGATATTGCTAAAAATAAGTATCGAGCCAAATTAGCTACTGTTTATTTGATCAAGGAAAATGGCAAGATTAATTCATTGGTATTGCCTGTTAGCGGTTATGGCCTATGGTCAACTCTTTATGGATTCTTAACTCTTGAAACTGATACTCGGACAGTTAAAGGGCTGGGTTTTTATGAACACGCTGAAACACCTGGTCTAGGTGGCGAAGTTGATAATCCGAATTGGAAGGCCCAATGGAAAGACAAAGTCATCCTCGATGATCAATATCATCCCATTATTTCTGTTGAAAAGGGTGGTAATGACAAAGGTACTAGTTCAGTAGATGCATTGTCAGGTGCTACTGTTACCAGTCGAGGTGTGGAAAATTTGATCCGTTATTGGTTGGGTGATCATGGTTATGGACCATTTTTAAACCAATTCAGGAACTCAGTAGTGAAAGTGAAGAGGGTATTACCTAAATCAGTTGATAGGAGCAATTTTAACTATGAGTAAAGTTACGGAAACTCTCTTCAGTCCTGTTTTCAAGAATAATCCGATTGCCTTACAAATACTTGGCATTTGTTCGGCTTTGGCGGTGACAACCCAAATGAAAACCACTATCGTCATGTGTTTGGCACTAATTTTTGTGGTGGGTTTTTCTAGTTTTTTCGTTAGTTTGATTCGAAACTATGTACCATCGAGTATTCGTATCATTGTACAGATGGTGATTATTGCCTCCATGGTGATCATTGCCGACCAAGTTCTAAGAGCATACCTTTATGACATTTCTAAGCAATTGTCAGTTTTTGTCGGTCTCATTATTACCAACTGCATTGTAATGGGACGAGCCGAAGGTTACGCCATGAAAAATGGTCCGATTGATAGTTTCTTAGATGGTATTGGCAACGGTTTTGGATATAGCCTTGTTCTGATTGCAGTTGGTCTGGTTCGTGAGCTACTAGGTAGCGGAAAACTAGCAGGATTTAGTATTCTATCTTTGACTAATGAAGGTGGGTGGTACACGGGCAACGGCATGATGTTACTAGCACCTAGTGCCTTTTTTCTGGTCGGGATTTTTATTTGGGTTTTGAGGACTATAGATCCAGAACAGGTAGAGGAGGAATAGGATAAATGGAACATTACTTAAGGCTGTTTATAAAGGCGGTATTCGTCGAAAATATGGCCTTGTCGTTTTTTTTGGGCATGTGTACCTTTTTGGCGGTATCTAAGCAAGTCAAAACAGCTATTGGCCTAGGTTTTGCGGTCATTGTAGTACAAGGGATCACCGTACCAACCAATAATTTGATCTATACCTATTTGCTTAAATCTGGTGGATTAGCTTCTTGGGCTGGAGAACA
>CAYVHK010000167.1:2980-9354 GCA_964451145.1 uncultured bacterium
ACCTTTTTAGGAATGATTAGCTATATCGGTGTTATTGCGGCCATGGTTCAAATTTTAGAAATGACTCTGGATCGTTATGTGCCAGCTTTATATGCTGCACTGGGTATTTTCCTTCCCTTAATTACGGTAAACTGTGCCATTTTGGGTGGTTCTTTGTTTATGGTTGAACGGAGCTATACATTCAAAGAAAGTGTCGTTTTTGGTCTTGGATCTGGCGTAGGCTTGGCTTTAGCTATTATGGCATTGGCCGGTATCCGTGAAAAATTAAAATATAGTGATATTCCAGCCGGTCTTCGGGGATTAGGTATTACTTTTATTGTCGTTGGCTTAATGGCCCTTGGCTTTTTGGCCTTTTCCGGCATTCAATTATAAATTTTATAAGGATAGAATATGATAGCAGTTCTTCTTCCTTCTCTGATTTTTACTCTAGTTGTTTTAGCCTTAGTTGTCATTATTTTAATTGCTAAGTCTCAACTAGTTGCCAGTGGAAATGTTAATATTAATGTAAATGGCGAGAAAGACTGTAGTGTATCCGCTGGTGGAAAGTTACTCAATGTTTTGGCTGATGAAGGTCTTTATGTTTCCTCTGCTTGTGGCGGCGGTGGTACTTGTGGTATGTGCAAGGTTAAAATCCTAGAAGGCGGTGGAGATATTCTGGAAACTGAGCGTTCTCATATCAACAAACGTGAGGCACGTGAAGGAACTAGGCTGTCTTGTCAAGTGAACGTCAAGCAAGATATGCACGTCGAAGTACCGGAGGAGGTCTTTGGTTCCAAACAATGGCTGTGTAAAGTACAGTCTAATGAAAGTGTTGCCACTTTCATTAAAAATTTGATACTTGAATTGCCGGAAGGAGAAGAGGTGCCATTTCAAGCTGGCGGATACATACAGATCGAACGACCACCCGGTCTTACCGTCGATTATAAAGATTTTGATATTCCTGATCTTTATCGTGGTACATGGGAGCATTTTGGTGTTTTCGATCATGTTTCTTATAGCGATGAGCAAATCAGTAGAGCTTATTCAATGGCAAATTATCCGGATGAAAAGGGCATCATCATGCTCAACGTTCGGGTTGCATCGCCACCACCAGGCTCCCCCCCTGGAATTCCACCGGGTATAATGTCTTCATATTGTTTCGGTTTGAAACCAGGGGATGAAGTCACAATCTCTGGTCCGTTCGGCGAGTTTTACGCTCGTGATACAGACAAGGAAATGGTCTTTATCGGCGGTGGTGCTGGTATGGCCCCAATGCGTTCTCATATTTTTGACCAATTGAAGCGAATTAAAACAGACCGGAAAATTACTTTCTGGTATGGTGCACGTTCCAAAGCCGAAATATTTTTTGAGGAAGATTTTAATGAGTTAGCTGAAGAATTTGATAATTTTGAGTGGCATATCGCCCTCTCCGATGCCCAACCAGATGATAATTGGGATGGGCTGACTGGTTTCATTCATCAAGTCACATACGACGAGTATTTGAAAGACCATCCAGCTCCGGAAGACTGTGAGTATTACATGTGTGGCCCTCCAATTATGGCTAAATTCGTCATGGAAATGTTACTGGATATGGGGGTGGAAGAAAAAGATATTATGTTTGATGACTTTGGTGCTTAAGGTTCTCGCTTAGACGATTGTTTAGATTGTTATCGATTTTCAATAAACAAAACTGTTTAGGCCACTTGTGTCTGTTTCTAATTTGGTGGGCCTTTTTATCTGCTTGCCAAGAACCAAATACGGTAACGTCTTTGTCTGGCCGGACGATGGGAACCGGCTACATTATTAAGTATGTTGCACCTGATCTCAATCAAACATCTGAAGAGGTAAAAAAACAGGTTGATCAACTATTGGTAGACATTAATCAGGAGATGTCTACTTATATTCCGGATTCGGAAATATCAAAATTAAATCAGAACCGAACCGGGAATTGGATCGAGTTATCACCAAGACTATTTACAGTGGTAGTAGCAGCTGAATCGATTAACCAATTATCAGATGGAGCTTTTGATGCTACCATTGGCCCATTGGTTAATTTGTGGGGGTTTGGTCCAGATGGTAAACATGTTTTACCAAACCAGACTCAAATCGATCAAGCCAAACAAGTTATTGGATTTGAACATTTGCAAATAGACAAAGAGCGTCAGAGTCTCAAAAAAAAACGGCCTGACATTTATCTTGATTTGTCTGCTATTGCCAAAGGGTATGGTGTTGATCTTGTTGGCCAGTTTTTGAGCGATATAGGAATCGACAATTATATGGTTGATATTGGTGGCGAAATTAAAACTAGAGGCACTAAGAAGGGAGAATTCTGGAAGATCGGTATTGAAACCCCAGATCCAAGTTCACGCACGATCCAGAAAATATTGGCGATCTCCAACATGGCAGTAGCAACTTCCGGCGGATATCGTAATTTTTTTGAATCTGGTGGCGAAAATTTTTCCCATACAATTAATCCCAAAACGGGCTATCCAATTAAACATAGATTGGCTTCGGTAACCGTATTTGACCCGGAATCTTGTATGAATGCTGATGCGTTGGCTACAACTCTGATGATATTGGGGCCACAATCAGGTATGTCTTTCGCTCAAACCAACGATGTTGCCGCCTACTTTATTTATGGTGTTCAAATCGAAGAAGATATCGAACTTGCCGAAGCTGTTTCACCTCAACTAAAGTTTCTGTATCCTGATCTTTTTGCCAAGATTGAACCAAAAATCCTTTCTCAGTAACCAAATTAGTACCATATTTTTAAAATGCAATATTTTATATTAAGTTTAGCTTTAATGATGGTAATGGTCTTGGCTATGGCGGTCGGTGTGATTTTCAGCAATAAAAGTTTGAAGGGAAGTTGTGGAGGATTAGGAGCCGTGATGGGTGAAGATTGTGAATTGTGCGACAATAAAGACAAATGTAAGAATGAAAAAAGTGGCAACCATAAATCGCATCCTAAAAAGAAGTCTGATGACGATCTTTTCTCATTAATTTAATTTTGAGGTTGTAGTGAAAACATGATAGAGATGACAGAACGTGAGAAATTTTTGCTTGATTTACAAGGCTTTTTGGTTGTTCATGAGTTCCTAAGTACGGGTGAGCTATCAGCACTCAATCAGGCGGTGGATGCTTGTGAACATCTCAGAGGACAAGACGGAAACTCCAATACTGCGAGCTCCGAAAAATTAGCGGGTACACATAAACGAGGTATGTTTAGCGGTATGCTAAGTTGGCCTAAGCCTCACTGCTTTCCATTTCGCGAGTTAATCGTTCATCCCAAAGCTATCCCTTACCTAAATACGATGCACGGTCGTGGCTGGCGATTAGACCATGCGCCATTTATCCTAACTTCTGATTATGGAACTGAAGGGTTGGTCATCCATGGCTCGACTAACCGCCACTTTGATGGGTCGCAATATTATACTTACAGGAACGGACAAATTCGCTGTGGTATGGTAGTATTGCAGTATCAGCTGACCGATGTAGAAGAAGGAGATGGTGGGCTATGTGTCATCCCAGGCAGTCATAAGGCTAATTTCGGCTGTCCGCAGGAAATCCGAAAGTGGGAACAAGATCGCGAAGTAGTCTACAATGTGCCAGCCAAAGCAGGAGATATGGTTATCTTTAACGAGGCAACTCTTCATGGTACACTGCCATGGCAACGAAAAGACCGACAACGTAGATCGTTACTTATTCGATACTCCCCCAAATACCTACATTTTGCCGGTGGTTATTATGATGTTACGTTTCCTGAGTGGGCTGATGAATTAACTGAGGCTCAAAGAGCTGTTTTAGAACCGCCATATATCTATAATCGTCCTTTGATTGAAGATGACGGGAAAGTTGTAGTTCGTCCTCGCAGAGAAGGTTAAGTAATTATTTTCGTCTTTAAAACTGTCGTTTAAATAAACGAAAAATTAAACAAACTTAATAGAGTATACTAATGCTAAAACACAAACACAGTAATGGATTTAGATTCCTTTTTTCTCTTGTATTTGCCTCATTATTTTTGTTTTCCCCATTAATATTTGTTGAAGCTGCTGATTCAAATGAAGTAAATATACATAAACATAATGGAAGTGATCATATCGATGAATCTCATCACGGCGACGATCACGGGCACGGCTCTCATCATGGTATAGAAGGATCAAAATTACCTTTGTGGACGATTATTCCTTTTGCCGGCATTCTATTGTCGATTGCTATTTTCCCCTTGGTGGCAGAACATTTTTGGCATCATAATTACGGTAAAATTTCATTGGCTTGGATCATTATTTTTACCATCCCATTTTTGATTGGTTATAAGGGAGATGCTTGGTATGAAATTGTTCATATTGTTTTATTAGATTATGTGCCGTTTATTGTTTTGCTCACCGCTTTGTTTACTGCGGCTGGGGGTATCTGCCTGAAAGGTTCTCTGCGTGGATCGCCGGCTGTTAATACTATCATAATTGCTATTGGTACAGCTTTAGCTAGTTGGATGGGAACGACTGGTGCAGCTATGTTATTGATTCGTCCTTTGTTGCGGGCCAATGCCTGGCGACAGCATAAAGTCCATGTGGTTGTTTTCTTTATCTTTTTAGTAGCCAATATTGGAGGTTCTTTGACTCCACTTGGTGATCCACCACTCTTCTTGGGTTTTCTGAAAGGAGTTGATTTTTTTTGGACATTGAAATTATTTCCAGTCATGCTCCCTGTTTCTATTCTTTTGCTGATTGTCTTTTTTGTTTTTGATACGTTGATGTTTAAAAAAGAGGGAAACCCACCTGACGACGGTGAAAAACAACCGTTAAGAATGGATGGAGCCTTGAACTTTATCTTTATTGTGTGCATCATTGGGGCTATTTTGTTTTCCAAATCGCTGGCTGACGGTGCGTTCAAAGACCAAACTGTAGCCGAAAAAATGGCTTCGGAAATCCACGTTGCTGAAGCTAAAATGGCAGCGGCGAAAGATAAACTATCAGCTTACGTTTCCTCGCATTCTGAAGACAATCTAGATCAAAGTAACGTTGAATATCATCAGCTTAGGACTGATCACCTACACGCAGTAGCTGCTGTCAATGGACTACGTGCCCAAAAAACCCATGACG
Source organism: uncultured bacterium (assembly GCA_964451145.1). Taxonomy (GTDB): domain Bacteria; phylum Poribacteria; class WGA-4E; order WGA-4E; family UBA9662; genus TMED15. The sequence goes on from CAYVHK010000167.1 coordinate 8,062, forward strand.
AAAATTTAGGCGTTGATATTTTTGGAGTACGTGTACCCTACGCCAATTTGGTTCGTGACGGATTGATGGTTCTAATTGCGATTATCAGCTTGATCTACACCCCTATGTATCGCACGGTCACAGATGATCACGGACATGTGATACCGGAAGAAAATGCGGCCGAGACCAATATTCGAGCGGCCAATGGCTTCACCTGGGAGCCAATCTTAGAAGTGGCTAAACTTTTTATTGGCATCTTTATCTGTATGATTCCAGCTTTAAAAATCCTGCAAGCTGGTGTCGATGGCAAACTGAGTAACGTTGTTCTTGCCGTACAAAGTTCGACTAATGATCCAATCAATATGATGTACTTTTGGCTGACAGGTGTGTTATCGAGCTTCTTAGATAATGCTCCAACTTATGTAGTATTTTTCAATACAGCTGGCGGAGATCCAACCTCTTTGATGGGGCCGATGTCTCAAACCCTTCTGGCGATTAGTTGTGGAGCCGTTTTTATGGGTGCCAACACTTATATTGGTAATGCTCCCAATTTCATGGTGAAAGCGATTGCTGAGGAAAACGACGTTAAAATGCCTAGTTTCTTTGGCTACATGGCTTGGTCGATCCCAATATTGGTGCCAGTCTTTATTTTGGTTACCTTAGTTTTTTTCCGTTCCTAAGTTAAAGATGCCAATCAATGGAGAACTAAATCAGGAACTAAAGAAAGAGAAGTTTGGACGATCACGATCATCAATCGTAGCCGTTGGTGATCTGGGTTCTGTTGGTTTTACTCTAGTTTTTGCTACATTGATTGGTATCTATGGTGGGCGTTACCTTGGACTCATATTTGATCAAGAAACGTTTGGTACGGTTATAGGCTTAATTATTGGTGTTTCAGCTGGATTTCACCAGCTGTACAAATCAGCTAACCGTTGGCTAAGAAGCCAAGAAAAAAAGATTGAAAAATGAGGGGAAATGAGAACCCAAACGACGTTTGAGGTTGACGCTCACTTTCTAAATCAAGTATACTACGGGGCTTTGGGAGGGGGAGGTATTGGAACGTTTGTGTTGGGTGTTTTATATGGTTTCCCCGCTGGGGTTAGTTTCGCCATCGGTGGTTTTATTAGCTTATCGATGCTGGCTCTGATGGAGTTGGCAGTTCGTAAGACTATGGTTCCAAAAAACGGTGTCAAAAAAGCAAAATGGTTATTTTTTACTTTGACTTTGAGCAAATACACAGGATTGATCGTTTTACTGTTCTAGTTAAATCGAACAGAATGGCATAATATATATGCCCTGACTGCTGGCATTACG
>CAYVHK010000168.1:0-4513 GCA_964451145.1 uncultured bacterium
ATCGTCTGGGGAGGGCACTTCACACCAGATCAACCGTTGAATAGTGGTGGCATATACAATCCAACCACTGATCGGTGGAGAACCGTTTCTTTACTTGATGCGCCTCAAGCTCGTTCCAATCAAACTGCTGTTTGGACTGGTGAAGAAATGATCGTCTGGGGAGGGCACTTCACACCAGATCAACCGTTGAATAGTGGTGGCATATTTTTGCTATCAAATTAACAAAAAACCATGGCTGAAATTAAAATTTCCCAATGATGATTTTCTATGGCTACCCGATTTAACTCAATTTGGCTTTGCGCAATTGGTTTATTCTTTTTGGTCTTGCATTTGGCAAAAAGTGATTCCCTACCATATCATTTTCATTTAAAAAAAGGATATCAACTAATTCAAACAGAACAATATCAACAGGCCATAGGAGTTTTTTATCAAGCTTTAGAATTGTCCCCTCGTGATTCTTCTGCCTACTATGGATTGGGAGAAGCGTATCGGCACCAACAACAGCTAACCCTAGCAGAGAAATCCTATCAGCAAGCAATTGGCCGGCAAATCGGACAGGAATTAAAAGGTCTAGCTTATTTAGGATTAGGTCAAGTTTGCCAAAAACAAGGAAAATTGACTAAGGCACTTGATGCCATTAAACAAGCTGCAGTTGAACTACCAAGTTCTGCAGTCGTTCAAATTACATTGGGTCAAATTTACACTCAACAAAGGAAATTCGAAGCTGCTATTTGTGCTTATCATCAGGCTATTCAGCTAAGAACCAATACCGCATCGGCTGCAGCTGGATTAGGTAGAGTTTACCTACTGCAAAAACGACCCAACCGAGCAATTGATTGTCTACAAGAGGCCATTCGGTTCGATCCATTCACTGCCAGCCACTACTATCATTTATCTCGTGCCTATCTTTTATCTGGTCAAACTAACCAAGCAAAACAGGAAATGAAACGGTTCACTAAAATCAAGACTTATCAGGATCAAGTTTACGACTATCGAGAGGCCATCCAACTAGCGCCCCAAAATACATATACTTATGTCAAATTAGCTGAAATCCACCAGCAAATCGGCAATCTGCAAGGAGCTGCCGAAGTCTATCAAATAGCAGTGACTCTCCGACCTCAGTTTATAGATGGATATTGCCGTTTAAGTCAGATACGGATCCAACAAAATCTTTATGATCGTGCAATTTTTCATCTTCAAGATGGACTAAGGGTAAATCCAAATCAGGAAAAATTATGGCAAATACTGGGTGAAACTGCAATTTCTGAACAAGATTTTTCGATAGCCATTCCAGCTTATCAGAAACTAGTTTCAATCCGACCGAACTTGTGGTTGCACTGGCGAACTTTGGGCATTTTGTATGTCAATACTCAAAAGCTTAATCTTGCGGTAGACGCATTTCAACAAGCTGTTCAAGTTGGGGGAAATTCACCGCAAGCCCATAATGATTTAGCCCGTCTTTATGCTGGACTCGATCGTTCATTAGTTCAGGCGGTTCAACTAGCAAAAAAGGCAGTTTTTTTGAGTAATGACGCGCAGTATTTGGATACTTTATCTTATGTTTACTACCGAAATGGCAACTATAGTAAAGCTTTGCAAGCAGCTCAATCGGCTATCCGACTAGCACCAGATAATCGACAATACCAAGCACAATTACAACAAATCAAAATCAGTTTGTCTGAACTTGAATAATTAGCCCTGAAATTTCTGATGTACACATTCAACTAAAAAATTTGCGTTTTCGATAGCGGTTCCGATCGTTCATCAGTATTAATATTCTGTTTTTTTGAACAAATTTCTCAGATGCGGCTAGAGAAACTAGGATGATAAAAATTATCACTACAATTGATTTGATTGTGATTCAAGACCTAAAGAAATTGTTTTTCGATCTATAATTCATGCATTTTATTTGGCTTAATCTAGATTTCCCCAACAATAGTGAAATAAAATCGATTTACTACTCGACTCTCATTTGCCAAATTTAAGCAAACGATTGTTCTTGCATTAGAAAAATATCGGGTTCAGAATAATCGATAGACTTGATTTTAATCATTGATAATCTGATTATTAATCAAAATTAAGTTATGTAAGTATCTAGTACATCAATAGCCAAACCTCCTGATATGACATTCATTTTCCAAATTGAAAATCAGTTTTTGGAAATTCCAATTCAAATCAATGTTATATGGGCTAAAGTTCTAACTTCTATAATTTTTTGATTTGTAGAGAAATCATTTGATTGGTTTCGTTAGGAAATTACAACACAAACATGATTACAATACGGCTGAAAGATGAAACACAGACACACTTGCAGTACATATATAATTTTGTTATTATCAATTCATACTAACGTTCAGGTTAGGGGAAATTGAAGAAATCTCCTCCGAACCGAACGACATTAAGAAGTAATTATTCAAATTCCATCCATAAAATTAAAACACAGAAATACAATGTCAGACAAAACTCAGAATCAAGAACTAGCCAGTCAAGAACCGTTCATCTTCGATAATAACTGGGGGAATTGGGGCAAACTTCCCCAAGATGCCAACCAACTAACAACAACTAATGCAGATGGCGAACTAGTTGTTCCGCTCACAGAAGAGCAGAAATTTATCTTTGATACTCAAGGATGGTTGATGATACCTGCTCTACTAAGTGAGACTGACCTAAAAGAAATGCGAGATTTTTGCTATCAATTGGTTAGGGACAGCAACTCCTTGCCTGCGTACCAACGAACTCCAATTGCCGGTCCATTAGAAAAATTAGTAGATCATCCGGTTGTGGTCGGATTTTGTAACGAGTTTTTGGCTTATCCCGCCTTGGCGAGCGAAGATTACTACGGATTTCGTTTTGAAACCAGTTTTTTATTATATAGACAGAAAGGCATGGGGCGTTTTGGTCCACATAATGGGAATGGTATTTGGCGATTGCCTGGCAATTCTCACATATACCGTAATATCCCAGGCAAGGGATATTCTGGACTGACCCGTGTCGTTTGGGAACTCAATCCAGTCAATAAGTTTGAAGGTGGAACACTGTTTGTTAATGGTAGCCATAAGGCAGCCTACAAACTACCTGAATCCATCCGCCAAATGGATTCACCGCTCTGGGATAGTTACGAATGTCCAGCCGGTTCGGTTATCTTTTTTTCTGAGTCTACCACACATAGTGCTCAACCATGGAAGAATGAATCCATCGATCGAATTCCAATTTTTAATCAATATAACTCAATCGGTAGCCGTTTTCACTGGTGGGTACCACCTACGGAATTACTTAATGAGATGCCACCAAAACGTCGCTCTCTTTTCCGACAAGCATACTCTGAAGGAGCTAACACTGATCTCAATACTCAAAATTTGTTTCAAAGACCTATTGGTTAATGCCCAATATTAGACAGAATAAGACCCACCTTCTATGGCTAACAGATATAGAAGGTGGGTCTTATAATCACGAGCACCAAGTAGTAAAACAAGAACTGATAGATTTTTTCGACCAGTACTGAGAGGAAAATCCGTATCCCAAACAAAGTGCAGAAAATCATGATCTGTACGAAAATCAGCACAATTTCCACAAGCTAAATAATCCAGCTTGCAATCATCTACTACTGGTTATCTCCAACTACTTTTATCAAATATTTCAAGCTGAAAATAACAAGTATTTGTTAGCTCGGGATTTTGTGGCTCAGATCATCGCATCATGGTTCATAGTCTATGAAGATGGTGGATTTATAGCTTTCCATACTCATTCGAACTTGCCAGTGCCAACTTAGTCCTGCGTCTAATATGTCCAAGTTGAGATAACAGATGTCTTTGATAGATGCACTCACTTTCAACGTCCAAATACTTGAGGCCACAAATTTAAATTAATTGCACCTTTGACATGCGAAGAAGGCTTATTGATTATTTGGCCGATTGGTTTGGTCCACGGTTCTTTTCCATATTACGGCTAAAATAATAAGATTATTATCTTAGCCGATGGCATGATTGCCAAGAACACCTGAAGCAGAATGTTAAGCAGCTTATTTCAGGTATAAGTAGAATTACTCTTTTCATAGGAATTTAAGATGGCACACACAAAGTATCGAGTAGGCATAATTGGTTGTGGCCGCATTGCCACCGCACATGCTAGAGGTTACCAGGGAGTTGATCAGGTAGAAATGGTTGCTATTGCTGATCCAGTTCAAGGTGTTTTGGATGATTTCGGTGACCAGTTTAGGATTAACAATCGTTATCTTGATGCTCGCAAAATGCTAGATAACGAAGACCTGGATATTGTTAGTGTCGCAACTTGGCATAAACTACACGCACCAATGACGATCGCTGCCTGTGCGAGTACGGTCAAAGCTGTACTTTGCGAGAAACCGATGGCAACGACGCTAGGTGAGTGCCACGAAATGATCACCGTAGCAAAACGGCACAACGTCAAACTTGCCATCGCTCACCAGCGTCGGTTTTATTCGGCTTGGACAGAGGCGCGTCAGCTAATTTCAAATGGTGCAATTGGTAAGCCTTGT
>CAYVHK010000168.1:4523-9319 GCA_964451145.1 uncultured bacterium
AGATCGTTTGTCGAGGTTGCCAAGGTTTACTCAACTACTGTTCCCATCTCTTTGACATGATGCGGTATGTTTTAGGCGATCCGTCAGCTGAATGGGTCATTGGCAACCTTGAACGTAAAACTGACCGTTACGAAAGAGAAATTCCTATCGAGGACCGAAGCGCGGGAATAATCGGCTTTGCAGGTGGCTGTGTTGGATTGTTACTCCAAGAAATCGCTGGCCCTAACTACCAAGGTGGAGTGGTTTATGGCTCAGACGGTATAATCGACTTGAACGAACAAAGGGCTAGACTCCTCGATACAAAAACTGTCAACTGGACCGATTATCCAGTTGATGGTGTTAGTACCCATGTGGTTCAAGCTCAGGAATTAGTCGATTGGATCGAAGACAAGACTGTTCATCGTGGACAAGCTCAAAACGGACTAGCTGCGGTAGAGATAATTATGGCGATCTACGAATCAGCCCGAATGCATGAAGTAGTACAATTACCCCTTCGCACCTATTGTTCACCACTAGCACTAATGATCGAAGATGGTGATCTACCAGTTGAAAGACCTGGTCGTTATGATATCCGATCTTTCCTACTCCATGGCGAGGAGTTATAAAAACTAGATTAAGAATAAAGAATTCGATGACTTATTAAATAATTTTTTATCAATACTTGGAACGATCGATCAGCTTTTTCGTTATTTTGTTGCAGGTTGAAATGATGTTCCTTCATTACCGAGTTCGAACTTTAATTGAGTTCCAATAGTTTTTTAGGTCAACATATCGTTTAAGGTCTTTTTCTTGCTTTGAAATAGCCCTTAGCCGTTCTGTTTTTTGACTCTCTTTTAGGCGTGGGTGGTTCTTTGTTGTAACTCTCTCCTTATCTAATTGAAGTTCTCGGATCGGAATCAATTGATCATTATTTGAATCCATAAATAGTCCCCAGCCGCTACCCACTTCACTCAGGATTTTTCTCTCTTTTTCGGCTTCCGATCCGTATCTACCAAAGGCTAAAAAAACAGCTTTGATTCGGGCTTTCCATTCTGGTGATAGATTTTTATGCCAAACCATCGGATCGCTGGGAATCAGTGGGCTGGTCCAGATAGTACGGATAGTGTTCGCTTTGTCGGGATGATTTTTGTAAAATAGTTTTAGGGACTCATCGTTGTTAGTGGCGAAATCCACCTGTTTAGTAGCAACCGAAATACAGTTCATCTCGTGGCTAGCGTTTCGCATTCGTTTGAAGTATTTTTTGGGATTGATGCCTCTCGGTCCCCACAAATGGTAGCTGGGCATCAAATAGCCTGACGTACTATTCGGGTCGCCATTACCGAAGGTAAGATTTTTCCCATCTCGAATTACTTCGTCAATAGTTTGATAAGGGCTATCGTTGGGGACGATGATAACTGAATGATAACCGGAGGTTCCATCATAATCGGTCACTTCAGCAAACACCTCGCCGTTAGCTCTATCAACGGCTTCCATACCTGATTTGTTACCGAACCAAGCAACATGTACTTTACCGAAACGGAGAGCTTCGATTACGCCAGCGTAATCAGGTGAAAAGAAAGCCTTAATCGGGACACTTAAATTTTTTTCTAATTGTTTTAATAAGGGGTCAAATCCTTTTTTCAAGTTGCGCCGAGACTCAGTAGCGATAATGCCGAATCTCAATTCCTCAATACTTTCAATAACTTTAGCCCAACTTGGCCAGCAACTGACCCATAAGAGGCCAATGATCATATTTGTACGTAGACAACGCATATTATCCTTATTTATGTCAAAAGTTAGTGTATTCTGATTCACCATTCAGCCGGGGTTAAACCAACGATAGGCTGATAACTCAAGTATATCATATCATTAAATTTTGTCTCAGTTGGTCAACGCCACTGTACTCTCTATCGTGGTATTATTATTTCGTTTAATGTAATATGTGAACCCACAGATTTAGAAATATTATTAACCATAGGAGCGATTATATGCCATATCGGTTTGAAAAGGGTAAAATTTACCGAATGCCTACCCATTTTGGCCCGGGTCTTGGTCCAAGGCAGGGACCGGACGGTCGCAGTTTTGAATGTAAAGATAATCCTAAAAACACTTCAATTTCGATCAGTTTTCTAACTGATGCCAAACAGCTTGAAACACTTTTACCAGAATATTTTTCGTTAGTAGGTGAACCAGTTGTTACTGTATCAGCAACCTACATGACAGAGATTGAATGGCTAGCTGGACGTGGTTATAACACGCTAGGTATCAGCTTTCCAGCTGAATTCAAGGGTGAAATAGACCAGGCAAAGGGTAGTTTTTTAACTGTCCTATGGGAGAATTTAACCGATCCTATTTTGACAGGTCGAGAGGAAATCGGATTTTCTAAAATTTATTGCGAACTACCAGAACCAAGGATCTTACAAGGAACGATCAACTGCCAAGCCAGTTGGATGGGCTTCAATTTTATGGATATGAGTATCAGTAATTTGAACCAAGTTGAACTGCCACCGCTAGACTCGGACATAGCCGATAGCAGTCAGTTAACTGGCACATTACACTACAAGTATATTCCAAAAACTGGTGGACTCCCTGGTAACTGGGGACAAACAGACGTTGCCTATGCCGTATTGACTCCGGCATACACTCCAAATCGAGTGGTAACCGAAATGTGGCGAGGCGAAGGCGAGGTCGTTTTTCACCACGCGAGATGGGAAGATTTGCCAACGCAATACAACATTGTCAATACTTTAAACCAACTTGAAATACGAGAGCCGCGTGGTGCTAGTGTGGTTAAGTCGGTCGGTGGAAAAGATCTCAGCGATCAGCGAATTCTAAAATAGAGGAAAGTCAGATGTACAATCTCAGTGGGAAAGTAGCCTTGGTAACTGGGGCTGGCGGAGAACATGGTATTGGTAGAGCTATTGCTACTCGATTGGCTACCGAAGGTGCAGATATCGTTCTTAATGATGTCTGCGAAGTGCCCTATCAAAATGGCCGATGGCACGGTATAGAATCAGTTGCGGAAGAGATAAGAAATCTGGGGCGGAAAGCCCTAACTGTTGTAGCTAATGTTAGCAAGTCCAACCAAGTCCAAAGTATGATTGATCAGACGATAAAGACTTTTGGCCAGTTGGATATTCTGGTGAACAACGCTGGAGCCAAAGCTGGCAAAGACCGTGTACCTGTTGTAGAGTTGGCGGAAACAGATTGGGATCGAGTACAAGAAGTCAATGTCAAAGGTGTATTTCTCTGTTGTCGGGCTGTTGCCAAACAATTAATTAATCAAGGAAAAGGTGGAAAAATTATCAATATTTCATCTGTGGCTGGGAAACGAGGGATCGCCCGATACGCATCCTATTGTGCTTCTAAATTCGCCGTTATTGGCTTGACAGAATCATTGGCGCTGGAATTAGCAAGCCACCACATTAATGTCAATGCAGTATGTCCAGGTTTAGTAGATACGGAACGGGTGGGACACATTGCTACAGCTACCATTAGTGGTGAATTATCCGACCAAGAAAAGAGAGCAACACTGGTAGACACAACAGCGGCATCTGTTCCTTGGGGTCGTATTGCAAAAGCAGACGATGTGGCTAAAATGGCTGCTTTTTTAGCATCTTCTGAAGCTGATTATCTAACGGGCTTATCAATTCGTGTCTCGGGTGGAGTTTAGAAAAAAACTTGCTCAGATGAAATGGCTTAGGTACAATCTGCGCTGAGTGAATATTTTAAACAAAAGCTAACCTTAATTTTAACATGAGGAAAAAGTAGTGAATTTAAGAATTGAATACTGTTCAGCTTGAAACTATCTGCCACGTGCCGTCAGTTTGGCGGACAATTTACTCAGCCAGTATAAAACTCAAATAATCTCCTTGACATTGGTCCCAGGCAGTGATGGCTGTTTTGAGGTTTCGCGTAACGATGAGCTTCTATATTCAAAGCGCGCTACTAAGGAATTTCCCAGTCTGACTCAAATCACCGATGCACTTGGTACCCCCTAGGCTATTTGACAGGCTTTCTTACTCAAGTGCGACGGGTTCAACGACCTGTCGCATATCCCAAACTAGGACCTGCCCATTGGTTGTTCCGATAGCTAGATAAAACAAGTCATCTTTCTGATTGAATTTAAGGGCGAAAGAACGATAGAGGTCGGATAGCTCCAGTCGACGCATAGACCCAAATCGTTGGTTTGTTTTTTCTTTCGTTGACCAGACATAAATTACGTCTGAGGTCTGACAAAAAAAGAAAGCGCTACTTGGACTAAAAGCTAAGTTTCCTCCCTGATTGGAGAATTGGTTTTTGGTTGGTAAAATTTTTGACAAATCCCAATCCAAAATTGGTTGGCCAGTACCGGAAACGATTAGTCGATTACCCGCTATAGAAATCGAACCAATCTTCTCTTCACCAGCCAATAACGTCTGTTCCAATTGACCCGTAGCCAAATTCCAGAAGCGTATACTACCATCCCAGGAACCGGATACCAATTGCTCTCCGTTTTGATAAAAGTCTAATGTCGTTACGTTATCGGTATGTCCCCGAAAGGTATAGACTAGTTTTCCTGTAATGATGTTCCATAGAAAGATGTTACCGTTCAGGGTTGCAATTGCCAATAGAACTGGTTGATTCGGACAGAAGGCAAGAGCCGTTACCCATTCACCTGTAGGCTCGCCTAGAAAGAGTTCATCCTCAAAATCTATCTGACTGTCAGTTGGAGTTGGTTCTAAAGCGAGTAGAGTCCGTGCAATTGTTCCAGTCCGCGGTTCTAAAATCTGAACTTGACCATTGTAAGTACCATAAGCTACGGCAGCAGAATCAGA
>CAYVHK010000169.1:0-9296 GCA_964451145.1 uncultured bacterium
GGCCATTCCTCTGCAAGTTGGAGACTGCACTTTTCATCATGGTATGACGTTTCATGCTGCTGGGGCCAACTTGTCGGAACAGTGGCGGGTTGCTCACGTGGTAATTTTCGTTGACGTCAGTGCGGCTTACAACGGCAAAGGTCATATGGTAACGGATCCGTTGGATTTGCCAGTTGGCACTTTGCCACCAGATAGTATTTGTCCACCTGTTTAATTAGAGTGCTATAGACCTTGAGCTGTATCAGTTTTGGTGCTGTAAAGCCCAATTCTGAAGGTAAAGAACTCGGCTGACACCGCTGGTCAAGCTCGTGATTAGCACGGAGCAGGGAAGAAATAATCTATTTCTTAAGGCAATCCTGAGACACATCGAAAGCCGAGGTTGTCGTACCTATCAAACGAATTGCCGTTTTTGCGGCTATCCACCCGCTGGGGGTCTGCATAGAGGTAGCGTCTTGCTGAGCCGAGCTAAGATCCGCTCCGCAACACTCGTTCTGATCCAGTCTCCGGCCCCAGCGGGTTGTTGATTGGTGAGTTACTTGAGTAATCTGGATCCCAATAATCAGTACACCATTCATATACATTTCCCGCCATATCATATAGACCGTAACCATTGGACTCAAAAATACCTACTGGTGAACAGTATTCTCACTTGTCCTTACCACCAATGCCATCATCGTGCGTTGTCTCATCTCCCCACGGATAACGCGGGCCGCATACTCCCATTCGGCTTCGGTTAGCAGCCGTTTACCAGCTCATTTGGCACAGGCTGTGGTATCATTCCAATCAACACCAATCATCGGATAATCGTCGCTTGGCGAATACTTAACCACAGCATTCCAAGTATCATCTGAATAATCATAACCGCTCTGCTGAACAAACTCTCGGAACTGGCCCACAGCCCCCATGTATTTCCACATAGAAGGCCTTTAGTTCTAACTTATGTGCTGGTTGGTCTTGAATGTTCCATCTACACCTCTGGTTCATTCTTGGAATCTCCCATCTCAAATGAACCATCCGGGATCAAAACCATCTGTTTACTGTCTTTCTTCCAAGTAATCTCATCGGGTGGTGGTAGCTCAGTTTCTACTACAGCCCTGGGGTTCTTTTTTTCTTTGGTAACTTCCTCGCCACAACTCAAAAAGATCAATAATACCGAAAACAATAAGAAAAATCTTCGCATCATCACCTTGATTAACATCTTCATCTTTGGGCTTTTATTGACAACAACATCATATTACAAAATCAACTAAGAAACAAAAAAGACTTCCCCATGCTAACCCTGCTTTCACCCTCACTTCATCTTTTTTGAAAATGATAATCACGGGCCATACATTTTTATTTATTATCATAATTTTTTCATACACTCCTTAAAGGACGTCCTTTATAGTTTTTGGGGCGTCCTTTTTATTGCCCATAAATAAATCTCAATCTTCACTCTCCTTCCTGAGCAAACGACCTAGACTGCTGATGAAAAATAACCAACTTATCAGCCTTTTCCACAAATCAGAAATAAGCCAATCACCAGTGATACCTCCATAAGCCTATTTGGCTTGCTGGTTTGAGAGATCAAAATGAAGGGTTAAAAAATTGATGGTCTGATCTTCGCCGCTGGGTAACGGAACCTTAGCAGTTTTTTGTTTCTAATCTAATTTGCTGAGGAATATAATCGAATTGGATCGGAATCCGAGGTAGTAGTAGGTAGTAGACTGAAGATGATCTTTGGTAACCCAAATTAGCTTGTTGACCAGTTTCCTAATTGATGATGCATGTTTGAAATTTAATCTGAAATCATATCTCATTTGCTGATATGAATGCACGGCCGTAATCAAGTGGTGTCAAAACTTATCCCCTTGAGTGTAAAATAACATCGAATAATTGCTATTATCTATTAATAAAAATATCAAGCATTCAATCCGTCAAAGACGAAAAAACACTAAATTAACGAAAGCCAGCTTTTCTGTTCGTTTACATTGACGAATATAGCTTATATATGAAAATATGGCAGGCAACTATCCTAGATTAATATTAATGAAAACAAGCTAATAGTATTATGAAATGGGGAATTTCGGTTTTTTCTCTTATGTTTGAATATATAATGGACATCTTCATTGGCCGAATTAAAAGGAAATCAGCACCACCCCTTTCAAAAAATAAAGAAAGAAAATCTATCCAAATTTTAAAGAGGAAATATAAGGCAACCCGATTTCCAATTACCCCAAAAACAAAAGCCAAAACAATAATAAAAAACGTTTTACTTACAAAAGTCAAGCATACGAATACTCAAAAAAAAGGGTAGCGAAAGCACAGGGGCGTCCCTTTGCCCGATTTCGATCTCGTTAATCACTATTAATGAAGAACATAGATATCTTCATCTTGCTGACAATCCTGAAAAAAGATATTTAGAACAGACCATTCTTGTTTTTTAAATTAGTCGATGGGATTGTTATCTATGAGCAGATATACTTTTTGAAAAGAGATAAGGTCAGATAAAAACACCTCTATTTGAAGGAATAATATCCATGATTACTAAACCTAAAGTCCTCATTCATGTTCCCATTGAAGATAAGCTGATTAAAAAAATTCAGAAAGTTGCCGAAATCGATGAATTAATTATTACAGCACCAAGAGAAGAATTGTTAGCAAAAATTAGAGATGTTGAGGGCATATTGCTGACACCTCGTGTGCGTGCAAATACTGAATTTTTTGATGCAGCTCCAAACTTAAAGGTTCTATCAACTACCAGTGTGGGCTATGATCCGTTCGATATTCCAACAGCAACCAAACATGGCGTTGTCGTTTGCCACACACCAAGAGTGTTGACAGCGGCTGTAGCCAACCTGACCATGGCCTCTATATTGTCTTTGTCCTTACGGCTATTTGAATATGAATCGTATGTTCGGAGCGGTGGCTGGGCTAGACGTGAACAAGCCCCTTCTTTGGGAAATGATATTCAAGGTAAAACGTTGGGCGTAATTGGTTTCGGACGTATTGGTCAAGAAGTTACTCAGCGTATGCAAGCCCTAGGAATGCACACCTTATGGCACGATGTCTTTCACGTAGCCGATTCCAATGCTCCTAAAAGCACATATCGTGCTTTGAACGATTTGCTGGTGGAGTCTGATTTTGTCAGCTTACACACTAATTTGGACGATTCTTCTCATCATATAATTGGTGATGCTGAATTAAAGTTGATGAAACCGACAGCCTATCTAATCAATACTGCTCGTGGAGCTTTAATCGATCAAGCAGCTTTGACTAAAGCTCTTCAATCAAATCAAATTGCAGGTGCCGCTTTGGATGTACTAGAGAAAGAGCCCCCGGCTGAAAACGATCTCATTGTCACCTTACCAAACGTTATTTGTTTTTCTCATATTGGTACAGCAACCGAAGAAACACGTCTTGCTATGCGAGAACTAGCGGTTGAAAATTTGATTGCTGTAATTATGGGTAAGACTCCACTAGCTCCAGTTAATCCAGAAGTCTTGCAATAAGAAAAGAAAAAATCTTGTAGTTATCCGAAAAAACAAAATTAGACTCTATAAAAATGTTTCCCCATTAGATGTTTGAAAATATTCATACCTGACAACAGCACAAAAGTTGATCAATATAACAATCAAAGCTACTTATCCTCATTTATGATATTTTAAACAACGCTACAAATTGATAATGTCGGCTTAGGAAACAGTGCGATGAAACTGGTAACAAGCTCAGATTTTTTTGTTACAAAGTAAATTTCAAGCAACATGTAAAAAATTAGACAACTAAAATTCAGAAGGAAATCCAATGGCAACTCACAATTTTCAGCCCAATATTTACCATACCACTATCGGTTCTCATGAACCTGTACTATACATTGAAGATGGTGATACCGTTATTACCACTACCGTGGATAATGCTGGGCATGATAAGCATGATCAACCTGTTACAACCAGAGGTAACCCACAAACAGGACCTTTTTATATCAACAAAGCTGTCCCCGGTGATACATTAGTCATTCACTTTGATCGACTAACTCCCAATCGGAAAATAGGTCGGTCCGCGACAATGATTGCCCCCAACGTGCTTGATCCAAGCTACGTGGCTTCACAAATGCCAATGGCCGATGTTGCTGAGTGGGAAATCGATATCGATCAGTGGACAGCGACCTTAATTTCACCCCAAACGCAATTAGAAAAATTTACCATACCTTTGGCTCCAATGGTTGGTTGTTTCGGTGTGGCCCCACCCAGAGGCCAATCCATTTCGACGGCTACCTCTTCCACTCATGGTGGTAATATGGACTACCGAGGCTTTTCACAAGGTGTAACTGTATACTTACCCGTTTTTGTGCCTGGTGCGTTGTTTCACTTAGGTGATGGTCATGCTGTGCAAGGAGATGGTGAGATTGTTGGTACAGGTATTGAGATTTCTTTTAATGTCCAATTCACCGTCCAATTGATTAAAGCTTCTGAGACCAATTATAGTGAGGATCATAATATTGCTTGGCCAAGGGCAGAAAATAATGGCTACCTTTTAACTGCGGGCAATGCTAGGCCTTTGGATCAGGCATTACAACACGCTACCACTGAGTTGGTTCAATGGTTAGTGGGACTGGGATTGGAGAAAAGGGCAGTTCACATTTTACTAGGTCAGTGCGTGGAATACGAGGTGGGTAATGTTTTTGACCCAGCCTATACCATGATCTGCAAGATCAAGAAGAGCATTCTAGAACGAACAAACGTTTGGCCTTAATGAATTGAGTCCAATTTTGTAGAATAGGTTAAGATCTACTAAGGGCTATGATATCAGTCAGAACTTAGCCAAGGTCGGATCAGTGTGTGAGAAGGATGGCGTCAGGGATTTCTTCTATTACCCCGTAATTAAATACCGACTGAACTTAATAGGTAAAGAATAATGGATATATACAAGTAATTGCTATTGGGTTTGTCGTGTGAATGGAATATAGGGGGGATGTCTTTTTTAAATTTTTCCTCCTATGGTTATACGTATGAAACTTGGTTTGTTAATTATCATTTCTTTTCTCTCCATTCAAATAGTGCTACTTACATCCTAGTATGTCCAATCCAATACCCCAACCTTAAGCTTAATTTTACAGGATTTTATTTTTCATAAATAAATGATATTAGAGTTAGACACTTTCAACACGGTAAATTTGTCGCTATTTTTTCACTTGAGCGACTGAGGATTAAAAATGGCCAACCCTTGTTTTTCTGTGGAGTTTTTATGTGAGTGAGGTCAGGACAAGTTCGAAGAGTACTTACCTAAATCCGTGTATCGACTATCCGCACCTGTGGTATTTCACAAATGCATTCAAACATGCCAGCATGATACCTTCGATGTTCCACAACATTATTTACTTTTTTGGCCTTCTTTTTTTTTGTACGCATGTAAGCCGTGGTACTTTTAGCCTGACATATACTAATTGGATTATCCTCGTAAATAGGACCAACACCTTCGTCCCTAGTATCAGAGGTTGAGAGTTTGTATCTGGGTATGATCCGTTGTAGTTTGATTGGGCGGACCCCAGTAACTGGGTTGACTTGATCGCGATCAAAATCATACAAGGGATAGAAGTTAGTTGAAGTGTAATTGCGCTTTGGAGGGAAGCTTTTCTTTCGGCTAGTTGTTTTCTACCGATGTGACGCACTCATGAATTGTTTCTAATAGTAGTGGTAATTTTAGTGTTCATCTGAATTTCTTTGGTTTCGTAAAAAATAGGATCAAACATCAGAATTAGAGTTTAAAAACTATTTTATTTTCGATGGGTTGATATACGTTCCGAGTAATACATTTATTGAATATACATCCAACCGTATCAGGCAATAATATTCACGGTAAGAATTACTGAAAAGGTCCATGAAAACATACTCACCAAACACTAGATGCATGATGATGAGCACTGGCATACACCTAGTATAGAGCCAGTGCTATTACAAGAAGTAAAAACGCAATAATAATTTCCTACTATATCTTTGCTGTATTTGATACAGAAAAAACACCACTTAGTGAAATTATGGTTAAACAAAGATGCGAAACATGAAAAAAGAAAATGCTTTCGAATCACTATGCCCGACCTAAGACAGGTTGGAATTTTTCATCTCAAAAAATGTCATGGTCTTTTTAAAACATTCCAAATAGTGTCTTTTTTACTGTTTTATCTTAGCCCATGTTACGGCGAGTTTATCATCTGCTTCAACTGA
Source organism: uncultured bacterium (assembly GCA_964451145.1). GTDB lineage: Bacteria > Poribacteria > WGA-4E > WGA-4E > UBA9662 > TMED15. The sequence continues at coordinate 6,201 of CAYVHK010000169.1, forward strand.
CAATACGTTTTGTTCGATTCCTTGCATTACCGACTTTAACTCTTCTGTGGTGATGACTTTCTTAAAAATGATAACTTCGTCTAACAGACCATCCCAACTTTCGGTCCCTTGTCGACCAATATTGGCAAAGTCAAATTTGGTTAGTTTTCCACCTTTATATTCAACGTCTCCAACTACTTTAGCATTAACATATTGAGTGGCTTTATTTTTTTGAGAGTCAATTACCATAGCGATATGGTACCAAGTATCAGCCTTGAGTTTCTGTTTTTTAGGGAAATTGACTTTCCCTGCACCAGCAGGAATAATCCGCCCCCAGAGCAATGATGAGTTCTCCACCCACATACCCACAATTTTGGTATCTGGATTGCCACCATCCAGTTCACCTGCCTGAATATGGATAAGTCCAATGTTATTGGAAGCCAAATTCTTATAGTTAGCCCACATAGCAACCGTCAGAGAATTGTTATGCGTTACAGGAACTCGTACATTGTGAGTTTTTGCGGCGGTAAACTGAAGACAACCGCCTATTTTCCCGTTTTTTACCCATTCGGGTTTTGCGATTAGTTTTCCGTCGTTTCCATTACCAGAGCTATCTTTGGCTACTTCCCCTTTACCTTCATCAAATAGCCAAGCACCGATCACGTCTTCTTTATTCAGAGCAAAATTAGGTAAATTGACTAAGGAACTGAACATTATCATCATCAAAGTCTTAAAAAATCTTTGCAACATTTTCTTCCTCTCCACAAATAAATACGGTATAAGATTAGTCTAATTTTTACTCGAGCTAAACTTAGGCAATCATATCGACATTGAAACTTTCGTCCGGCTTAGCAAGGGCCTTCGATAAGCCAGAAAAGATGCTCGTGAAACCTCGAACCATAAATTAAATTATACTCTCTATCTGAGTCTAAATCATCGTATTCCTTCAATTTTTTCCAAAATTTTTCCTTCCTGATCTAATTTTAGATCTATTCTGATCTTGTCCTTATAAAGCCTAACGAAATAGCCTTTAAAATCTAACTGATCAAAATATTGAACAAAATTTAATTCGTGTCCTTCGAATTGGCGCATCAAATTTTCTTCAATTTTTTGAGGCAGGGTGTCATCATATGAAATCGTATTATTATGCTGACGTGGATATGTAGTTTCTTCTTTCCGTTCTACAAAGGTGTTTGGCTTGTTAAGACCTGCTTTAATCAGATCAAATGCATCGTACAATTCTCCTGTGGCTGTATAGGCCTCAAATGAAAGTGTATCCCCATCGATACTGATTAATTGAAACAGCTGAGTGTTTTCTGCGGTTCGGTCTTGAACTACATCTTCAAAATTATCCCAACCACTAGGTTCTAATTTATACATTTTACCACCACTGACCGAAACTACGTAAACAGTACCTGTAAGGTCTCTGGTATTTGTACCAGAAACAATATTTTCTTCGTATGGGGTTGTTCTGCCTCTTGCATAAGTGTGGTCATGACCTTGTAGTACTAAATCAACCCGGTGCTTATCCAAGATAGGCTTCCATTTTTTTCTTAAATCCTGATTATTTCGCCCAGCTGAAGATGAAAAAATTGGATGGTGAAAAGTAACAATAGTCCATTTATTTGGATTGTTTGATAATACACTCTCTATCCAAGGTATTTGTTTGTCGATCATTTTATTGCTATTCAAGCTAATCACGCGTACATTTTGATAATCAAAATAGTATACGGTTTCTTCCAGTTCTGAAATTCCATTTAATGGTAGGGTAAATTGTGGCCTCCATTGGTAAGATAATGACCGGAACCCAGCAGTTTTTTCGGATTTGTTTCTTGGTTGATATTCGTGGTTACCAGGTGTAGAAATAGAAGGCAACATACTGTGGATCCAACCTCCTGCATTAAACCATTCATGCCATTGTTGTTCACTATGTGCTGTGGTAACTAGATCTCCTGCGTGAATAATAAAACAGGCGTTTGGTGCTTTACGATATCCTTCTCGGATTAGGCGCGACCATAAATCTAGTATGAAGTTTTGTGCATCACCTACATAAAGAAATGAAAATGGTTTTGCATTTTTGGCTGCTGTTCTGAATTGGATCCATTCACTCCAAATGCTACCGTTTCCGACACGATAGGCATATAAGGTATCTGGAAATAGTTCAGTAAATGTTATCGAATGGTAATTTGAAATGACGCCAGCATTCAAAATTTTGGTGGCATCCATTGTCTCCGTTTTAGCTTTGATGGTTATTGCATTTCTCCAAAATTTTGGTGCCGCTGTAGAAGGAGCTATTTCTGCATATCCAATCCGCACATCTGTGCTTGTGCGCCAAGTAACACTCATCGAAGTAGAAGGATCTTCTGTCAAATTTAAGATAATGTGATCTGGGTGTAATCCTGATTGCCCCCAATTGTAAGCAAACTTAGGATCCTGGTAAACTCTTTTTTGTTGGACACTCAAATTGTTCGTCCAAATTGCGAATGCAATGATAAAAAGAAATACTTTCGGTCTCGTCAAGATGCCTTTAAATGAGTTGAAAATCAAATGAATTAGACAGCCAATAGCTACTGTAAATTGATTTGTCAGATTAATATTTTGTCTTGTTGAGTGATCTGATTTTTTCTTCACAGATGTTTACCTATATATTAATGAAAAGATAACTTTTCTAATTCTTGTAATTGAGTTCATTGTGAAAGTTTTTATAGTTGTTAGATCTGATCTTTGTGTTTATTCTTTATTATTACAAGCAACAAGTGTCTAGCATCCAAATGGTTACGCTAAAAGTTGTTATCTTGGGTAGATTGATTTACCAACTATTAAATTTGGCGACGAGCACTCACAAGAAAATTGCCGTTTCTTATCCAACAGTCTTATTTCTCAAGTGTTTTCTACATTGTCATTCTGCGGCCATAACTTTTCGTTTTAATCTCGGTATTCTGATTTAATTTTTTCCCTTTATAACAGAATTACTGCCTAAGCATTAACAATTTCAGTTTGGATTTCATATTTAAGTTAATTATCAATTAAAAAAAATTTATTTAAATTTATTAGATTTCCAATCTCAGATGGAATCTCTCCTGTGAGTTGATTATTAGATAAATTCAAATACTCTAA
>CAYVHK010000170.1:0-9192 GCA_964451145.1 uncultured bacterium
GGCTCGCGAGATCATGTGCTTCAACATTCCTGGGGGAACGCGTCGTCGTTACGCTAGGGTTGGTGATGTTATTGTCGCTTCCGTTAAGGTCGCGCAACCCAATAGTGCTGTGAAAAAGGGCGAGGTCGTTCGTGCAGTCGTTGTACGCACGAGCGCTCCGACGAAACGCCCGGACGGATCCACGATCAGATTTGACGACAATGCCGCAGTGATCCTCGGTCAGGCGCAAACGACGTCGGCCACACTGCCTCGAGGTACGCGTATATTCGGGCCGGTGGCGCGCGAATTGCGAGAACGCAACTTTATGCGCATCGTGTCGCTTGCTCCGGAGGTGTTGTAATGACAGCTCGATTGCGACGGGACGACGAGGTTCTGGTGATCGCGGGCCGTGATAAGGGCAAGCGCGGCAAGATTCAGCGAGTCCTTAACGATAAGGACAAGGTCCTTGTCGAAGGTGTGAATATGGTGAAACGCCATTTGCGCGCCGGAGCGGAAGGGGCCAGGCAGGCAGGGATTATCGACAAGGAAATGCCGATTAATTCTTCCAAGCTTATGCCTGTGTGCCCGTCCTGTGATAAGCCTACGCGAGTTGCTGTCAAGCTTCTCGAAGACGGGACGAAGTCGCGGATGTGTAAGAAATGTGAAGGGATGTTCAGTTGACCACTGACGCTGAGAACAACGAATCGCAGGCCGAAGAAAAGCCGAAGCGTCCAACTCGCACCCGGAGGCCCGCTGGTGAGGCGGCAAGCGCGAAGCCTCGTCAGCGCAAGGCTGCTCCCAAGGGGGACGGTGCGGCGATTGCATCGGCTAAACCTGAGGCCGGCGTTTCTGTAGAAGCGTCGGGTTCACGCCAGTCGGTGCCTAAGCGCCAGAAAGTTGTTGTTGAACAACGGCCGTCTCCGCGACTGATGGCTCGTTATCGTGACGAGATTCGAGGGCAATTGATCCGGGAATTTGGGTACAAGAGTGCTATGCAGGCTCCTAGAGTTAGCAAGGTAGTGGTCAATGTTGGTCTCGGGGAAGCCCTGACTAACAACCGTGCACTCGAGACTACCCCGGACCACGTAGCCGCAATCACGGGTCAGAAGCCAGTAATTACCAAGGCTCGTATTTCCGTTGCGGGGTGCAAAGTACGTGAGGGCAGTCCATTGGCGTGATGGTTACTCTTCGCGGCCGCCGGATGTATGAGTTCCTGGATCGGATGATCTCGACTGCTCTGCCTCGGATTAGGGATTTTCGGGGAGTTCCGCGTAAATCGTTCGACGGTAGGGGTAATTATTCGCTGGGTTTCCGGGAACAAATTGTTTTCCCGGAGATCGAGTACGGACGTGTAGACCGAGTCCGTGGGTTCGAGGTGGTTATTACCACCACGGCTCAGAATGATGCCGAGGGCTTTAGGTTGCTTGAGTTGATCGGAATGCCCTTCGCTCGGCCGCAGACGAACTAGTAAGAGGGGAAAGTTGGCGAAGAAGAGCAAGCTTGCTAAGTGGCGCCGAACACCGGCCTATAAGGTTCGGCAGATGAACCGCTGTAATCGCTGTGGGAGGCCCCGCGCTTACATACGCTTCGCGGGTATATGCCGCATATGCTTCAGGGAACTGGCGCTAGTAGGCCAGCTCCCAGGCGTGCGGAAGGCCAGTTGGTAGAGGACCTGAAATGACAATGACCGATCCAATAGCTGACATGTTGACGCGTATTAGAAATGCGCAGCTTGTTCGGCACGCAGATATAGACCTGCCCTCCTCGAAGGTTAAAGCGTCGATCGCTGAGATCTTGAAACAGGAGGGTTTCATAGAGGACTACAGCGTTACCAAACAGAGTCCTCAGGACAAGCTTACGCTCCAACTCCGGTACTCGGCAGGTCAGCAGCCTGTGATCGCCGGGCTGAAGCGGGTGAGTAAGCCTGGCCTTCGAGTGCATGTGCAGAAAAAAGAGGTTCCGCGCGCGTTTGGCGGCGTTGGAATCTCGATCGTCTCCACTTCTCAAGGAATGATGACTGGCCGTGAGGCTTATCGGCGAGGGGTTGGCGGCGAACTGATGGCTTACGTGTGGTAGGAGCGTTACGTGTCTCGAATTGGTAAGAAACCCATAGTCATTCCCAACGGCGTTTCCGTCGAAATAGGCGAAGACGAGATTGTCGTTAAAGGTTCGAAAGGTGAACTCCGTCAGGCCGTCAGCACGGATATTTCGGTCCGTGAATTTGAGGGCAGCGTTTTTGTCGAGCGTCCATCTGACCAGCGAGAGCATCGGGCTTTGCACGGGCTGACCAGGGCGTTGATCGCTAACATGATTGTAGGTGTGAGCGAGGGATTCACACGCAGTCTCGAGCTCGTCGGCTATCGATTACAGGCCCAGGGCCGCGGGGTCAATTTGCAGCTAGGATTTAGTCACCCAGTGGTGATCGAACCGATGGACGGTGTTGACTTTGAAGTGGAAGGCAACAATCGGTTGCACATTCGCGGTATTGATAAGCAGATCGTTGGAGAGCAAGCCGCGCGTATCCGGCGGCTTCGCCCACCGGATGCCTACAAGGGTAAGGGTGTTCGCTACATGGGTGAGCAGGTGCGCTTGAAGGCTGGCAAGTCCGCGGCGAAGAGGGCGTAGAGATGGCAAAGATCAAATCGAATCGGGCTGCGCGGATCCAGCGGCATCAAAGTCTGAGGAAACGTCTCAGTGGTACCGCCGGGCGTCCTCGTTTGAACGTGTTCCGGAGCTCTCGGTTCACGTACGCTCAGGTGATCGATGATGAAAAGGGTCACACGCTGGCGGCGGCGAGTTCGCGAGAACTCCCCCGTGATGCGTATGTGAAGACCCAGGCAGCGAAGGAAGTTGGCCGCCTGGTGGCCGAGCGAGCCAAAGCGAAGGGCGTTAAGTCTGTCGTGTTTGATCGCGGCGGTTACCAGTACCACGGACGCGTGCAGGCTCTCGCCGATGGCGCCCGAGAAGAGGGGCTCGAGTTCTAGAAGATGGTTTCTACGGATCGAGGAATAGAAGAGCAGCCTGAGCTGCAAGAAAAAGTTGTACAAATTCGCCGCGTTGCGAAAGTTGTGAAGGGAGGCCGCAACCTGACGTTTAACGCCATGGTTGTGGTCGGTGATGGGGCTGGTAGTGTGGGTGAAGGCCTAGGGAAGGGCAAGGCCGTTCCTGACGCCGTGCGCAAAGGGTCGACGATCGCGAAGAAGGCGATGGCGCGAGTCGCGCTAGAAGGCTCAACCATTCCGCACTCCATAACTACGAAATTCCGTTCTTCACAGGTTTTGCTCCGCCCTGCGCGACCCGGATCAGGGATCAAGGCGGGCGGTGCTGTGCGTGCGGTTATGGAGGCGGTTGGCGTGAAGGATGTGGTCGGGAAGGCTTTAGGAAGCCGTAACCCGATCAATGTTGTGAAGGCGACTATCCAAGCACTCCAGGCGCTCCAGGGGGGAACAGGGATTGAAGATCAAGTTGCACGAGGGGCAGTATTGCCCCCTGCTCCTGATCGTCGCGCTCCACTTCGACGCGAAGTGACGCCGAGGCGGGACCGTGAGGAGCGAGACCGACGTGATGCCCCCCGTGACGCGCCTGCCGCTGCGGCCCCAGCACCCGCTGTAGCCCCAGCACCCGCTGTTCCTGCCTCGCCGACGGAGGAGAAATAGCGATGGCGAAGTTGCGCATCAAGTGGGTGCGTAGCCAGATTGGCTATGACCAAGGGCAACGGAGGACGATTAAAGCGCTCGGTTTGAAGCGTCTTAATCACGAAGTGGAACACGATGATAGTCCGACGATCCGTGGGATGGTGCACAAGGTGCGACATCTGGTCACGGTTTCTGTTGGGGAGAGAGCTAACTGATGCAAGCGCATACTGTTAGATCGGCGCATCCTCGGCCGTCTCGTAAGCGCATCGGCCGGGGCGACGCTTCGGGCCGTGGCACATACTCGGGCCGAGGCCTTAAGGGCCAGAAGGCGCGATCGGGCGGCGGCGTTCGTCCTGGATTTGAAGGCGGTCAGAATCCCCAAATTCAGGGCTTACCCAAGCTGCGAGGATTCAAGAATCGATTCCGAGTGGAGTACCAGGTGGTTAATGTTGATCGACTTGCTACGCTACCGGAATCTCTTGCCGAAGTTGATCCGTCAGTGCTAGCGGCGCATCGATTGATTCGCCACGCGAACAGGCCTGTCAAAGTGCTCGCTTACGGCGACATCTCGCGAGCGCTCATCATCTCAGGCGCCAAGGTTTCTGCGGCCGCCAAAGCCAAGATCGAGAAGGCTGGCGGGTCGGTGCAGGAGGCGTAGCAGGGTGCGAGCCGGACAAGCGGCTAATCGTCAGCAGGCGAGTAGGCCTGCCCTCATCCAAGCGATGATAGACGGTTTCCGGACCCCTGATTTGCGGGCCCGGATTCTTTTCGTTTTGGGAATGCTTGTCCTGTTCCGCCTGTTGGCGCATGTTCCTGTTCCTGGAGTCGACCGCTCCGCGCTCGGGAACTTGTTCCAGGGGAATTCGCTGGTTCCGTTCTTTGATTTGTTTAGCGGTGGTGGCTTGCGCAACATGAGCATCGCGGCTCTTGGTGTGTTTCCGTACATAACGTCTTCGATTGTCATTCAAATCCTCACGCCAGTTTTGCCTCAGCTTCAGGGGCTGGCGAAGGAAGGCGATAGTGGCCGACAACGTATGAACCAGATTACGCATTGGCTTACGGTGCCAATCGCGTTTTTCTCCGGGTACGGGCAACTCCTTCTTTTTTCACGAGCGGGGGTTTTCAATTTCCCGGTCTCATTTGTCGGCGATGGGTCTCTCGAGACACTCACCATAGTTTTTAGCTTCGCCGGTGGCACTATGCTCTTGGTGTGGATGGGGGAGCTAATTACCGAACGCGGTATTGGCAATGGTATTTCGCTGATCATCTTCGCTGGGATAGTTGCGGGGTTGCCGACGATGTTGGGTCAAGGCTTCCTTGCCAGAGACAACACCAGCGGCTTGCTTCTACTCGCCGTGATAGGGCTTACGCTTATTTTCTTTATTGTCGTCTTTAACGAGGCCCAGCGACGCATCCCCGTTCAGTATGGTCGCAGTGTGTTTCGGGGCGGGCGAATGTATCGGCAGACGGGCGCGACGCATTTGCCGCTGCGTGTGAATTCCGCGGGTATGATCCCATTGATTTTCGCTTTCAGCATCATGGTCTTGCCAGGTACGGTTGCGAACTTCATTTACAACCCCGCGAGCAGCGGGTTTATCTCGAGGCTTGCTGGATTTATTGTCACGACGTTCGCCCCCACATCAATCTGGTATTGGATTGCAGTATTCATTTTGGTGGTGATTTTCACCTTCTTCTACACCCTGATCGTGTTTCAGCAACAACAACTGGCCGATAACCTGCAAAAGAATGGTGGGTTTGTGCCTGGCATCCGTCCGGGAGCGCCAACCCAGCAGTACCTCAACCGCGTTATTCTCCGGATTACGTGGGGGGGGGCTCTTTTTCTCGGGTTAGTGGCGATAATGCCGTTCTTTTTCACCCGATTGACCGGTGTTCATGCGCTGACTCTAAGCAGCACTAGTTTGTTGATCATGGTTTCGGTGGCGTTGGACTTTATGCGCCAACTAGAAGCACAGTTGCTCATGCGTAACTACGAGGGTTTCCTGAAATGAGTACGCACATCGTTCTCCTCGGTCCTCCTGGCGCCGGCAAGGGCACGCAAGCGGCGCTGATAGCCGAGCGCACCGGAGTTGCACACATCGCTTCCGGAGACTTGTTCCGGAAGCACCTAGGCGAGAGAACCAGCTTGGGCATGCTTGCTAAGACCTATATGGATAAAGGGGATCTTGTCCCCGACGATCTCACGATAGAGATGGTCCTCCAGCGTATTAATCAGCCTGATGCTCAAAGCGGATATGTTCTCGATGGCTTTCCCCGCACTATTGAACAGGCGCAGGCTCTCGATGATGCTCTTTTGGAGAAAGGGCAGTCTATCGATCGCACCCCGCTCATTGAGGTCGATACTGAAGAGTTGGTGCGTAGACTTGCTGGTCGATGGATTTGTCGATCATGCCAGACGCCATATCACGAAATCTATAACCCGCCCAACGTGCCGGGCTTGTGCGATCAGGATGCCGGAGAGTTATATCAGCGGGACGACGATAGGCCGGAGGTGGTGCGTGCGCGACTCACTACCTACGAGCGCCAGACGGCCCCCTTAGTCGATTATTACAGGAACCAAGGAAAGCTCACGTTGATCAACGGGCAACAGGAAGTTGATCGTGTGACGGCGGATCTGGAGGACGCGATCGCTGTATGACGGCGGGTTTTCGTAACGCCGTTCACCCAGTACAATAGTCGTTTATTGATGATAAGGACCCAAGTCAAATCAGCGCTGCTACGCGGGCTCAATGGAGAGCTCGCTGTTCAGCGCGGCGGTAATGGAATTACGGTCAAAAGCTCCCGGGAGTTGGACCTTATGCAAGAAGCTGGTCGTATCACAGGCGAAGTGCTTGTGGTTCTCCGTGAGGCCATTGCTCATGGTATGACTACGCTTGAGCTTGACCAGATCGCGGAGCGAGAGATAGTGGCGCGAGGTGCTATTCCTGCGTTCAAGGGGTATCGGGGGTTCCCGGGTACACTATGCGTATCAGTCAATGACGAGATTGTTCACGGGATCCCGGGAAGCCGGGAGATCACCAGCGGCGATGTCGTGGGTCTAGATCTAGGCGCAATAGTCGACGGACTGTACGGAGACTCAGCGGTGACAGTCGCGGTCGGGGAAATTGGCGAGCACGTTCAGGCTCAAATGGAAACAGGTCGTGCCGCTTTGCTTGCTGGAATCGCGCAGGTTCGTGCAGGCAACCGGATCGGCGACGTCTCGAATGCGATCGAGGCGGAAGTGTTGAGCCGGGGACAATACGGCATTGTACGTGAGTACGTGGGGCACGGTATCGGCCGAAAACTTCACGAGGAGCCCTCGGTACCGAACTATGGCCTGGGCGGTCGAGGTCCACTCTTGAAGCCCGGCATGGCGATTGCGATTGAACCGATGATCAATTTCGGCGGAGACAGAACCAAGGTGCTGGATGATGACTGGACGGTTGTCACGGCTGATGGGACCGTCTCTGTGCATTACGAGCATACGGTTATTGTTACCGACGGGGACCCTATTGTTACGACAAGAGTTGAATAGGAGGGGCGTTGTAACGCCCGTATGGCTAAGAAAGAATCGATAGAGGTCGAGGCGACGGTCGTTGAGGCTTTGCCGAATGCGACGTTTAGAGCTGAGTTGGCCAATGGGCATGCAGTGCTAGCCCACGTGTCAGGCAAGATGCGGATGCATTTTATTAGGGTTCTTCCTGGCGACCGGGTTTTGGTGGAGCTTTCACCCTACGACCTGACTCGAGGCCGGATTACCTATCGGTTTAAGTAAGGAGCGAATGAGTGAAAGTCTCGGCATCAATCAAACCACGATGTGATAAGTGCCGCCTGATTCGGCGGGGACGCACTATTCGCATTCTCTGTCCAAATCCACGCCACAATCAGAAGCAGGGGTAGTTATATGGCACGTGTAGCTGGCGTAGACATTCCAGACAATAAAAGAATCGAGGTTGCTCTTCGGAGTATCCACGGTATCGGGCCAACCGCCGCGATTAAAATTGCGGCTCAGGCTGGCTTGACGGGTAACCCGAAAGCGCGAGACGTGGCTGACGATGAAATGTCCCGTATTCGGGAGATCGTCGACCGCGAATATTTGGTCGAAGGAGACCTTCGTCGCGAGGTCAACGACAATATTCGACGGTTGATCGACATAGGCGCTTATCGAGGGTTGCGGCATCGGCGTGGCCTCCCCGTTCACGGGCAACGAACTAAGACCAATTCACGCACCAAGCGAGCAGGCCGACGAACTGTCGCCGGCAAGCGCCGCGTTATGAAGAAGTAGAGAGAGTAGAGGGGGAGCCTTGGCAAGGGCGAATAGAACTAGAACCCGCCGCCGCGAACGCAAGTTCGTTCCACGCGGCAAAGTGTTCATAACAGCTACGTTCAACAACACGATCGTGTCGCTGACGGATCCCGAGGGCAACGTTGTCGCGTGGGGATCTGCCGGTGGAGTGGGTTTCAAAGGGGCTCGTAAGAGCACCGCCTTCGCCGCCCAACGCGTCTCTGAGACTGCTGCGCGTAAGGCGATGGAGCATGGCCTGCGACAGGTTGAGGTTTACGTGAAAGGCCCAGGTGCCGGACGCGAGTCAGCGATCCGCGCGCTTCAAGGCGCCGGACTAACGGTCACGAGCATTCGCGACGTGACCCCTATCCCGCACAACGGATGCCGCCCTCCTAAGCGGCGTCGCGTTTAGAGAGAACGAGATGGCACGATATACAGGTCCGGTCTGCAGGCAATGCAGGCGAGCAGGCGAGAAACTTTTCCTGAAGGGCGAACGCTGTTTTACGCCGAAGTGTGGTGTCGAGAAGCGTCGTAAGACTCCTGGTGACCAGCAGCCACGTCGTAGACGCGCCTCTGACTGGGCTATTCAACTTCGCGAGAAGCAAAAGGCACGCCAGTCGTTTGGAGTTTTGGAACGTCAGTTCCGCAGCTATTTCACTGATGCACTTCGAATGCCCGGCGCTACTGGGGACAATTTGCTGCAACTCCTTGAGCGAAGACTTGACAATGTTGCTTACCGCATTGGGTTTGGGGACTCTCGTGCCCAGGCGCGACAGCGCGTTCTACATGGTCATTTCACCGTGAATGGTCGCAAGGTCAACATACCTTCTTATCGGTTGCGGCCGGGTGAGGTGGTTGCTTGGAAGCCCGCTAGTAAGGACAAGCAGTTCGCCCAGGACATTATCCGTACAGTCGGGCAGCGTCCGTTGCCGGAGTGGATTGATTTCAATAAGGGTGAGATGACAGCGACGATCATGAGAAGCCCGGAGACCGCTGACATTGACAGCAGAATTGAAACCAGAATGGTTGTGGAGTTTTACTCTCGTTAGATAGTTGTCGTTTGGACTTGAGACCCGATTTGTTTTGGGTCCGTGACGTGAAGGATGTGATTAGACGATGTTGGACTTTGGATACGATGAACCGTTAGACCCTACACTCGATGTGGTGCCGGTAGCTCAGCCCACAGTACGGGTGGTCTCAGTTGGCGTTACTCATGTGGTGTTCGCTGTTGATCCGCTTCCACGAGGTTTCGGAATGACTCTTGGCAACCCGGTGCGCCGGGTGCTCTTGAGTTCT
>CAYVHK010000171.1:0-9166 GCA_964451145.1 uncultured bacterium
GGATAATGGTTATCTAGGTGTATGATTTACTACTTTAAAATATATGAATGTAATTTTTTAATTGTTGTTTCTTTTACAGTTTTTGGTTACAATCTGAGTGTCTCGTCACCATCTAGTTAAGGTGTTTTTGAAGACTGATTCGGCTAACTGATTAACAGTAAACTAGAAAGGATGTAACTTGTGAGCCAGCCTGTTCGACGAACTGAGATTTCGGATCAAGCATGGGAATATGCCCAACAACTCATTCCTGGTGGGGTTAATAGCCCTGTCCGGGCATTCCGATCTGTCGGTGGAATTCCCCCCTTCATTTCTAGTGCAAAAGGTTCTAAAGTCTTTGATCTCGATGGTAATAGCTACATTGATTACGTTGGCTCTTGGGGACCAATGATTTTGGGGCATGCCAATCCCACGGTGCTATCAACTTTACAGAATACCATGCAAAATGGTACTAGCTACGGTGCACCAACACAGTTGGAAATACAATTGGCTGAGTTAGTGATTGAGGCTTTCCCATCGATTGCTATGCTACGCATGGTCAACTCCGGTACCGAGGCTACTATGAGTGCTATTCGTTTGGCTCGTGGTTACACGCAGCGGGATAAAATTATCAAAATTGAGGGATGTTACCACGGTCATGCTGATTATTTACTAGCTAAGGCTGGATCAGGGATCACAACCTTTGGTTTGTCAGATAGTGCTGGGGTGCCAGAAGATTTCGCCAAATTAACGCTGACTATTCCTTTTAACGATGTTTCGATTGCTCGAGAGACGATTGAAGCAAACGCTGACAGTGTTTCTTGTTTAATTTTAGAACCAGTACCAGGTAACATGGGTGTCATTCCACCTAGAGATGGTTACTTACAAGAACTAAGAGAAATTACCGAAGAAAATGGTGTTTTATTGATTTTTGATGAGGTCATGACGGGGTTTCGGGTAGCTCGAGGAGGAGCTCAACAACTATATAATGTTGAACCGGATATTACCTGTTTAGGTAAAATCATTGGTGGAGGATTGCCAGTTGGGGCTTACGGTGGGCGACGAGAAATCATGTCTAATGTGGCTCCAGTTGGGGAAGTTTATCAAGCTGGCACCTTATCGGGCAACCCATTAGCTATGGCGGCTGGAGTTTCTACTTTGACTGCACTCAAGGCCCCTAATTTCTACAAAAAATTAGAAGAAACATCTCGCATGTTGGCTGAAGGCATTCAAAACGTTAGCGATAAATATCAGATTCCTAGTTATCATAGTCGAGTTGGATCGATGCTAAGTTGTTTCTTCACCAACCAAACCGTTACCGACTTTGCTTCGGCCAAAACTTCCGACATCGATCGATTTTCCCAATTCTTTTGGGGCATGTTAAATCAAGGCATCTACATCGCCCCTTCCCAATTTGAAGCTGGTTTTGTATCTACTGCTCATTCAGAACAAGACATTAAGGCAACGGTTTCCGCCGTTGATCGTGTTTTGTCGACGCTCTAAACAAACCATTTTAGGCCAAGAACAGCTGAAAAATTGGATCTTGAGTCGTCATTTAATTCGGCGATGGCCACTCTGTTTGGTATTATTGTTATCAACGTTTTTCCCAGTCCAAGCTGATTTCCCTAATCAAACCTCAACCATCGGCAAAGGCAACAGTGGTGTGGCTGTTTTCTCGGATGCTAATAGCTTGAAAAACCCGGCTAATTTGGCAGAGTATGGACAATACCATCTAGGTTTTGAGCGTTCCCCGTCGGGACTTTTTCAGGTTTTAGAGACTAACCAACTCAGTAGCACTTTTCCTCTATCCAGCCGTTTGGCACTTGGTCTGAATTGGAGTCAGATTGGATTAGAAGACGAGGAATTGACAATTAGCAAGAATCGCTTCCACCTCTCTTATAGTTATTTGTTAACTGATTGGTTATCAGTTGGGGCTAATCTCAAATATCTGACTAGTAATGCTAGTTTAGATGGTAGGCGAAGAGGATCTGAAATTGGTTGGGGGACAGACTTAGGGTTATTAGTTCATCTTCGACACTTCAGTTTGAGAAATAACTTACTGGCTCCCATTTGGTCTAGGTTGTCAACTCGATCTCAGTTTACATCGACCCGATGGAAAATTCAGTCGAGTTGGACTTTCGGTTTGGTGGCAACAGATATATTGGATCTTGGTTTGCAGCCCGATTCCAATTGGGGAACTTGGATCCGCCATGATACAGGGGTTATCGAAAAATATCGTTCTCCTCAATTACATTTAGGCTTAGGGTATCAACCTTCTGTTCGATGGCAATTGAGTGCAGATTTATCTGATCGATTAAATGTTGGGGTTGAATTTCGGCCCTACCAATATTTGGCATTACGTACCGGTTTATATCATCGACTATCAGTTCAAAGTCAATTTCGGCCCACATTAACTTTGGGAGCCAGCCTGCAATATAAAACCTTCAGTTTTGATTGGGCTTATTTACTGCCAGCTGTTCTGTCAGGCACGACTTATGTCCGTTTCTCACTCCATTTAGATCGGCGAACTTTGCCTATTCAGATTGAACAAATTCGGTTGAAAAACTTATACCCAGTCCACTACAATTTCTATGCTCAAACCAACAGAGCTGTATCAGAACAGGTTTTGGCTAATCCAAACCAACCCACAGTTTTGAGTGCCGCCGATCTTGATCGCTATTATCCACTGATGGCTGATGATACGATTGGCCGGATTTGGCTTAAGAATGAAAGTCCAAAACCTCATGCAATTCGGGTTGAACTATTTATTCCTGAATTTGTGAGTGTGAACGGCACAGAAGTTGCTAGCCAAATTGTGATACCGCCGTTGAAACGGATATCGGTTCCGTTACGACAGATTGTATTGACGCGTCAAGCGATTCACATGAGGCAAGCGCAAACTGTAGAAGCTAAAATTAAAGTGACGCAAGTCGGTGGCACAGCACATCGGTTACTATCAACTCAATTAACTTTGTATGGTAACCACTCGACTCGTTTAGACGATATTGCCAAACTGAGTTCTTTCATTCCCTACGATGACCCGGGCGTTCGTAGTTTTGTTGATCAGGTAAAAACCACCTTCGGTGCGAAAATTAATTCTACTTCTTTACCGGCTGATCTGTCGCTAGCGGTGGTATTATTCGACGCTCTGTATGGTTTGGCTTATACCAAAGACCCAAATATTCCTTTTGAAAGTGGAACGGTAGACGAAATTACTTATCCTTTCGAAATGCTAAAACGGTTATCAAACCAAAAAAAGAATAGTACTAGCCATGGAGAAAGTGAGATGGTCTTCGGCGATTGTGATGACAGCACTGTACTGTATTGTGCTTTACTCGAATCGGTTGGAATTAATACTGCTCTAGTCCAATTGCCTAATCATGTGCTGATGGCCTTTCAGGTAAGCAAAATGTCGATCGAAACAGCTCAAACTATGGGATTGCCTGATATTTATCTACCCATTAATGGCCAAGTCTGGATTCCGATTGAAACTACTTTAGTTCAGGCGGGATTTGCTACTGCATGGCAAATTGCCTTAAGCCAATTGCAACAGATCGAAGTAATGGATTCTGTAACTGTGGATCAAGCATGGGAAAAATATGGGGCTAATGCATTGCATCATCCCAAAATGGATTTTTTATTTGATTTTGAAATCATTCAACACCGAATACAAACTGACTTCGATCATTATTTAACCAAATATTTCAACCAAAGTGCAGGCCTTGATTTTGACGCTAGTGAGAAATAACATGATATCCCGAATAATTCCGAAAAACAGTTGGCTGATTATAATTAATCTGTCGCTTGCCACCAGTTTCCTATTAATTGCTTTGCCTGCAACTGCCGTTCACCGAATTTTGTTTACTTTCGGTAAAGTAGAGGTTCTTCGAACTGATGATTCGACTGAAAACCGAGTTTGGATGTTTCTTCGTCGAGGCGATCTGGTTAATGATGAGGATCTGATTCGCATTCCGCCACGTGGTTTGTTACGTATCAAATACAACGATCAAGACTTATTGCCTACACTACCCGGTGGTCAAGAGAACAAAGTAGTTGACCTAATTCGATCTGGTCAAGACCGAAAACGACAAAGTCGAAACGCCAATCAAAATTTAAACGGGCAACTAGCCATAGATGTACTACCATTAGAAAATAAGCTAATAACCAATGGAACAAAAAAACAAGTGAATTTTTTGGAGAATATCACTGAAATCGAATTGGATCAATTGCGTCAGCAGTTGGGTAATCTACCTAGTCATATTGTGACTCAATTTCCATCTCCAACAATTAACAACCAAAATGACAATTACCCTTCGCATAACATCTTCCTTGCTCAACTGCTATATCCATTTTGTACCAAAGTAGTAATTGATCAGGATATCTATTCAAACTTCCAAAAATTGGGATTGTTATACGCTCAACTTCTACACTACTTCAAAATACCGACACAACTGAATGTAGATCAAAATGGTAATTTACAGGTTATGTTTGACAGTGGTCTGATGCCTTCAGAATGGCAAAAAGTTTCGGCCAACACAACATTGGTTAAATCTGGAGCGGCTAGACTTGTAGCCAAGGATCATATCTGGTTAGCCATCCAATTTTCGCCCAAGTATAATTTTACTACCGCTTGGTATTTAGCTTCTCAACCTAATGGTCATCGCTAATCGGATACAAAATTTTCAATTCAAATCAATTAAGCGATGGTTTTACCTACAACTGGTTTGTCTGTCCCCCTTTATTTTTTTTTCGTAGTGCGTGATTTCGATTTGATTCACCTAATTGAATTAAAAGCTTTGGATACTCGTTTACATCTAATTACACCCACGCAACCACACCCCAAACTCCGAATCATCACTATTGATGAACAGAGTCAGTCAGAAAACGGGATTGGTCCTCTACCTTGGGAAGCTTACATTTATCAATCTTTGATTGATTCGATATCTTCAGCTCAGGCTATCGCCCTTATCATGCGATTCAATCGAGAGTGGGGGGTAGAAACTGATAACAATGACCAACCGATCGACAACCTATTCTTAATCCGAACCTACATCGAGCATAACCAATCGACCAATAGTTTGCCGCTAGTCTCCTCTTGGGCCCAACTACCGAATTCGTTTGCCCGTTTAGCCGAACAACCCAACTTTAGTCGCCATCACCGTGGTGCTACAGATGGAATTTACCGTTCGGCTCAATTGGTTGTAACTGAGCATTCGCCTCATCAATATCATTATGCCTTAGAGATTCACCTGCTTTGTCGTGCTTTAGGTCTATCGACGAATGAGATTAAGCTACAACATAGCTGGTGGCGGGGACACTTCTTGCAAATTCAAGCAAAATCAGCACCAATTACTATTCCGATTGATATTAATGGTCGCTGTTTTTTCCCCCACTTAGGCAACCATCATCGTTACCCAGCAGATAGTTTCATCGATGTGCTTCAATCGCCTCAGTTCGACCGAAAATTCGCCGATAAAGTTGTCTTGATTGGTGCAGCTTCGACTAACCAACCCACAGGCCAAACCGCTGTGGGGCTTGTGTCTGCTCTTAGCCTACGAGCTAATTTGATGAATGCACTGTTATGGCAACGCTACGTTTGGCAAATGACCCCGCTGATGACCATCGTTTATTTTGCTATTTTTGCCATCATTGTTTTTGTGATGGCAGGCTGGTCTTATCATTTAGATCAACAACGCCTATTCGCTGTGGGTCTGGCTGTTCTCCTAATTACCCACTGGGTGTTCGCAGTATCAATACTAGTTGTGTTTCAAGTTTGGGTGAATATCACTGCCACCTCGCTGGCGATTTTATCGACTGGACTACTAACCATACTTCTACTCGGTTATTTGCGTTTATGCCTAACACTGACCCAACTCCAAGCTACTCAACAGCAACTTATCCGTTCGGAAAAAGAAGCCACCTTTGGTATCATGGCTGCTCGTGTCCGACACGAATTTCGTAATGCTCTCAATTTAGTGCAAGCCCCACTTGAAATGATTCGGAACAATTTCCGAAAAGGTGATCCGCTCAAATTTAGGCAAAAGCCGGATTTAATCGTGTCAGAAATGGATTCAGCTATTATTGCACTAGCTAAACTGGATCAGATGATCGACCAAGATTTGAGTTTTTTTCACAATCAGCGTCTAGACCTAACATCTTGCCATCTTCCGCCGATTATTCGATCGGCAGTCGAAGCTACTCGTTCCCTGATTGAGGCCAATGCTGTCCAGCTTAAACTGAATTGGCCGGAAGATCTACCAGCCATTGCCGTTGACCAAAATCAACTCCAATTAGTTTTAATCAACCTAATTCGAAATGCCTGTCAATCTATGCTGACTGGCGGCATACTGACCTTATCTGTCGCTCAACAGCCTAAACCATCCCAATTTCGTATTTCGATTAGGGATACTGGTAGTGGCATTTCACCTCAAGATTTAAACCGTATTTTTGAAGCTTTTTATACAACTAAACCCAAAGGATTAGGATTGGGTTTGCTGAACGCTAAAAATATCATTGAAGCTCACGGTGGTGAGATTGCAGTTGCTAGCCAGGTGGGCCAAGGTACTGAATTTACTATCTGTCTGAATGTTGACCCACAGCCTACACTACAAAAAAATGAATGATCAAAAGTTAACCGCCCATATTTTGATTGTTGATGATGAAGTTACTACTTGCCAATACATTGCTCGACACCTGCAATTGGAAGAGGGGCTGATTGTTACCTGCGATTTCGCACACAATGTAGAAGAGGCTATCGGTCAACTAGAGACCAATTCTCCATATGATGTGCTGTTTGTTGATCTCTGGATGCCATCTGCTAACGGACAGTTAGACCAAGAAGCCGGAATCAAAGTCTTGAAACACGCCTTTAACCAAAAACCAGAACCACCGGCCGCAGTTACCATCACGGCCAATAGTTCAATCCAAACAGCTCTAGAAACTAGTGGATTAGGTGTTTACGATTACATTAGTAAACCGATTGATTTTACTCATTTGATGGCACTGACCCAGAAAATACTTTCAGAACAACAACACCAGAAAAATCCTAAACAATCAACTTCAGAAAAACGACAGATTATTGGGCAAAGTCAATCCATGATCGAAGTAGTTAAGAAAGTAGGGCGAATTGCCAATTCTGATTCAGATGTATTGATCTACGGTGAAACTGGAACTGGTAAGGACTTGATTGCTCAGGCAATCCATCAATATAGTCCTCGTTGTAATGGACCTTTTGTGGTCGTTAATTGCAGTGCGATTCCGGCGGAGATGATCGAAGCAGAGTTGTTTGGTATTGGCAAGGGCGTTGCGACTTCAGTCGATCATCGACAAGGGAAATTCGAGGAAGCACATGGTGGTAGTATTTTTCTGGATGAAATCGGTGATCTTAGTCTGAATTTGCAACCCAAGTTGCTGCGAGTATTAGACTACAAAGAGATACAGGGTGTGGGACAGAAATCCCGCCGAGTTAATGTACGAGTAATTGCAGCCACCAACCGCAACCTATCGCAAGCAGTGGCGCGGAAGCAATTTCGTTCTGACCTTTTTTATCGACTGAATTTTATGATTGAATTGCCACCACTTAGAGAGCGTTCCATTGACATTCCACTTTTGGCCGAGTATTTTCTTGAAATCTATGCTACTAAAATACCGATGACTTTATCTTCGGCGGTTACAGAGCGATTAAAAATTAGCCCGTGGGTGGGCAATGTTAGAGAGTTAGAGAAGGTGATCGAATATGCGACCGTCACTTGTCAGGGTAACCACATTACCGTAGATGACTTACCTCCTTGGTTTGACGACCAACCCTCCAATTTAATCATGCCCGACATTTCGAATCCACTGACTGAGATTCTGAAACGAGACGATATTCAAGTGGCAACTGAAGCGTTTGAGCGTTTTTTTTTGAAACACAAACTAATGGAAAATAACTGGAATGTTCGGGCCACGGCGGAACAGATTGGTATTCGGCGTCAATCACTCCATCGAAAAATGAATCGATTAAAGATTGCATCAGACAAGACTGAAACCGAAAAGTGACACTGTCTCCTATTGGTGCCACATCTGAGAGCAAATATTGGCTTAGTTTCATGGAATTATCGGACCGATAGTTGGCATATTATCTGCTGTAGGAAAGTCCGTTATGGCAGAACGTTATCTTCCCAAAATATCTACTGATTTGACCGATAACCTGTCAGGCCGTGATTTGATTGAACCGGACAGATTCCCTTTCATTTCGGCACCAACCGACTGGTCCACCTATCCCGAAACCGATACACCGAGAACGCTTTGTTCAAAGACCGAGATTAACAACACGCCACATTCAACGACATACATCGGTACTGCCGATGGGATTTTAGGCCTCTATCTTGACCAAATCGGTCAATACTCGTTACTCTCCTTGAGTGATGAATTGAAACTGTTTAAGCAGGTTGACAGCTATTACCAGCAGATTGACGACTACCGATCCTCTAGTCAAATTAGCCCTAATTTAGCCGATCTTTTTTCGGCTTTCATTTCACCTCTACAACAACAAATTGATCAGATTAAAGAGCAAATTATTTCCGCGAATCTACGATTAGCCGTTTACATCGCCAAGCGATATCAGGGGCGTGGATTGGACTTGTCAGATCTAATTCAAGAAGCTAACTTGGGCTTAATCAAATCCGTAGACAAGTTTGATTGGCAAAGGGGAGTTCGATTTAGTGCTTATGCATCTTGGTGGATTCAACAGGCCATTGGTCTGGGTCTGACGAACATGGGACGTACAGTTCGGTTACCAGCTCATGTAGTTATTGATCTGCAAAAGATCAATAAAACTAAACAGAATCTTGAACGACAGGGTTGTATTTCACCAACGGTGGCTGAAATTGCTGAGAAAACCGAATTCTCGGTAGAGAAAACGCAGTTCCTCTTGCGAACCAAGATGGTTATAGTATCGCTAGACAACGATGTATCGCTAGACAACGATAGTTCTAGCGGCCATCAATCTGCTACTTGGGTCGATCAGTTGGCTGATGAGTGGGTTGAAACACCTCTCCAAAAATTGCAAAAAGATGACTTAATTCATCACTTATCCTTTGCTTTAGAAACGCTGACCGACAGGGAACGTCAAATTGTTCAACTGAGGTATGGTTTGAATGACAGTCCGGTGCATAGTTTACAAGAAATTGGTCATCAGTTTGGTGTCTCG
>CAYVHK010000172.1:0-9099 GCA_964451145.1 uncultured bacterium
GTCATCAGATGCCGATGAGCCGGATACAACAGGCGTTTGAAACATTGGCAAAGGGTGAAAGTGGAAAAATTGTTCTGGATCCGTGGCAATAGGTAAAACTAGCGATGAAAAAAAGATCAACTCTTTCTATCAAATGCAAGCGTTTGAGTACAGAAAAACAGAAAATACTGAGACTGAAGTAACAGTGTTATGTTACTACGCAAGCCTTGACGCCCGGGCAAAAGATAACTCTGTTTACGGTACGGGGTAATTAGGTGGGTATCAGCTGCCCTTAGTTGGTACTTTTTTCTTCCCTCCATTAGTCTCTTTCTTCTCCGGATGTCCACGTTGATTACCAAAAGCAAAAAGTCGTCATATTTTACCATGGAAATAAATTTACTGGTCTTAAGCCCAAGAATAACGGCCAGAATACTTGTTTTGCCCAATCGGACAACGGACTACAGTTTTTTCAGATCATGTTGTCTGGGGCCAGCCTATTTGCGGGTTTTTGAATGGAATGATTGGTATTATGGATTTGGGGGGCTCCCGCTACTTATGGCGGACTAAGAATTACCGTCAGCCTTTCGATCGTGGCAACCAACTGATTGTAATGAGTGAAGACTTCACAAAAATTTCTGATAACTTTATTGAAAGACAAGAAGTTGATGATAAGGCCATCTATAGTATGCGTCATCCTGCCCTAGAACAAAAAGGTAAGCAGCTTAATATCTACTGTCAGCGATACGCCAGAGCGAATTAAGTGTACCACAATTAATCTAGATCAAGATTGGAGTCAATGGATTGGATCAAACCCACAAGAAATTTTACAATCTCAAACCGAAGCGGAAGGGATAAATTTCCCCTTAATACCTTCCATGGGCGGTGCCTCGCATACTCCTGTGCACCAAACCCGCGCCCCTTACCTATATAGGGAAAACGGCGGCGTGTATTTGGTATACGCCTTGGCTGGAGAATCAGGCTTAAGTATTACAAAATTGGTGGAAGAGATACCAGATATAAATTAAAGATTGTTCTTCGAATGCTGATATTGATCTAGATCCCTGACAGATCAAGTTCGCCAGCTAGGTGGCAAGCAACCGCATGCCCAGTCGAGATTTCCTGCAGTATGGGCTCTTCTTGCCGACAACGATCTTCGGCGTAGTGGCAACGAGTGTGAAAAACACAGCCCTGTGGCAAATTACCGGGATCAGGGGGAGAAGATTTGAGTAGAATGCGGTTTCGCCGCCGATACCCGCTGTTTGTTTTGCCTAGACGGGGAACGGCGGAATGTAGAGCTTCAGTGTAGGGGTGAGCAGGGTGCCGCAGTATCTCGTCTCGTTCAGCATATTCGACTAACTTGCCCACGTACATGACGGCAATCCGATCAGCTACATACCGAATTACTGCCATATCATGCGAAATGAACAGATAGGATAACCCAAGTTTCGCTTGCAGCTCTTTCATTAAGTTCAAAATTTGGGCTTGTACTGAAACATCTAGTGCGAATACTGGTTCGTCCGCCACCACAAATTGTGGTTCAATAGAGAGTGCTCTAGCGATACCTATCCGTTGCCTCTGGCCACCACTAAAACTATGGGGGTAGCGATGCAAGTGTTCTTTCTTCAATCCTACTTGTGCTAGTAGACGTTTTGCTGTCGACTCTTGCTCCTGTCTGGTACCAAGACGATTGCATACTAGCGGTTCAATTACGTTATTTAGGACAGTCATCCGCTCGTTTAAAGAGGCAAAAGGATCTTGAAAGATCATCTGCATATTAGCCCTTACCTGTCGTAGGTCTGTACGATCCAAATCGAGTACCGACAGTTGCTGACCCCGGTGGTGAAAAATCACCTCACCTCCGGTTGGTTCGTACAGACGCAGAATGGCACGGCCTAAGGTTGATTTGCCGCATCCACTTTCTCCAACGAGGCCTAGTGTCTCTCCTTGGTTGATAGTAAAACTCACACCATTCACTGCTTTGATATAACCGATGACACGTCTCAATAGTCCTTTCTGAATGGGAAAAAATTGTCTTAACTCACGGACTTCTAAAATAGGTTGTAAACTACTACTCATATCCTTAACCGTAGAGGTAACAAGCAACAAAGTGCCCCGGTTCCACCTCGATATTTGGTACTGGCCTAGGTTCGTTACAAGTCCCCTCAATGAACCGGTCACAACGGGAAGCAAAGACACAACCGCTGGGTCGATCTCTAGGGCTGGGAACCGATCCGGGAATAGGAATCAGTGTTTCCAAAGGGCCATCCACTCTTGGAATCGACTGCCATAAACCTTGTGTGTAAGGATGGAGAGGATTATCAAAGATCACATCAACGTTGCCCATCTCAACACGCGTGCCTAGGTACATCACAGCAATATCATCAGCCATCTCCGACACAACGGCCAAATTATGGGAAATCAGCATAATGCCCATGCCGGTTTGTTGCTGTAGATCAGCTAATAGATCTAGAATTTGGGCCTCGATGGTTACATCCAGAGAGGTCGTCGGTTCGTCTGCGATTAGTAATCTGGGGGAACAACTGATAGCCATGGCGATCATGGCTCTTTGTCGCATACCACCACTAAATTCATGTGGGTAAGCATCGGCACGCTGCTCAGGGTTGGGAATTCCCACTTGTTGTAGAAGCTCGATCACTTGTTCCTGAGCTAGTTGGGTACTCTCCGCTCGCTTGTGTGTCATAATAGTTTCGCTGATCTGGTGACCGATAGTGTGTAAAGGGCCAAAGGAGGTCATCGGTTCCTGAAAAATCATACCAATATCGGCTCCACGAATTTGGCGGATAGCAGCATTTTTAGGGTGAAGTTGGGTAATATCGATTACCTCTGCCTCGCGATGAAGCAGAATTTGGCCGTTGACAATTTGCCCCGGGGGCGAAGGTATCAAATGCAAGATTGAATGAGCCGTGACTGACTTTCCACAACCGCTTTCACCAATCACGCCCAACGTTTTGCCCCGTGAAATCGTTAAGTCGATGCCATCGACAGCCCGGACGAGGCCAGTATCTAACATGAAATGGGTTTTCAAATCTTTGATTTCTAGGATCGGTTCTGAGGTCACCGATGTTAATTGGTCTTGAAGCATAGCTTATCTAGAAGCGTAGGGGTCAGCGGCATCCCTTAAACCATCGCCAACAAAGTTAAACATCAGGATTGTTACAACTACGAACAAAGATGGGATTAGCATCCAAGGATAATTAGCTAAAACTGTGATATCCTGTGCATCTTGCAACAAGGTTCCCCAACTGACGGCTGGTGGTTTGATACCAAGGCCCAGAAAACTAAGAGCAGTTTCGCCCAGAATCATACCGGGAATAGCCAGCGTAATATGGATAATTAAGTAACTGGTGAAAGCGGGCAAAAGGTGGGTAAAGATGACACGCCTATCACTTGCTCCCGAAGCTTTAGCTGCTAGGGCAAATTCCTCTTCCCGCAAACTGATGATCCGACCTCTGACTACACGTGCTAAACCTGTCCATCCTTGTATGGCCAAAATCAAGGTAATCGCGAGGTATATCTTGATGGTTCCCCAATCTCGGGGCAATGCTGCTGATAGAGCAATCCAGATTGGGATGTTTGGTACACTGATCAATACCTCAATAATTCTCTGAATAATTTCATCAATTAGACCGCCATAATAGCCGGAAATTCCACCCAGAATACTTCCTAAGGTAAAGGCCACTAGCATACCACCAAAACCAATAAACAGGGAAACGCGACCGGCAAAGAGGATACGGGAGAAAACATCCCTTCCCAGCCGATCCGAACCAAACAGCAGAAAGGGAACGTTTTGATCTGGTAAGCCGAAAAATTTATGTTGCATGGAAATCAAATTTAACAATTTATAGGGTTCGGTTTTTACCAGCAGACGGATCACATGGCGCTCAGTGGTATTTTCCTTGTATTCGTACTTAAATGTTTCAGTATTTCGCACTCGAACCGTCTGATAAACAAAAGGTCTACTGAACTTCCCTTCTGTGGTTTTAAGGTGAATGCGTGTTGGTGGAGCATCATTAAAATTTTGGAATCGGTCAAGTGGGTTGAATGGGGCAAAGAAGTCAGCACAGATTGAGACTGTATAAAGAACAATGAGAGTAACCAAAGCGATAAGTGCCAGTTTGTGTTTCTTGAAAGCATGCCAAATCAGTTCCCGTTGCGAAGCATGGTACAACCGCTCCTGCAACTGTTGGGCGCGCTCTTGTTTCCAGCGGGTATAATGCTCAATAAATGAGGCTAAAAACGTGAACTTCGGCACTACGAACATTAGTCAGATGCTCACTTTGTCAAAGCGGATTCGGGGATCAATCCAAGCCAGCAGAATATCTGAAATCAGCGTACCAATGATGGTTAGACTACTCAGGATCATGACGATACTACCTACTAAAAACATATCTTCGCCCATAGCAGCAGATAATAGAACCGGTCCTAGTGTTTCTAGACCTAGCGTTTGGGAAACGATAATTTCCCCACTGACGATCAGAGGTAATGTCCAGCCGATAGTACTAATTAGTGGGTTAATAGCTACCCGTACCGGATATTTAAGAATTAGTTTATGCTCTGGTAGTCCTTTGGCCCGAGCGGTGGTAACGTACTGCTTATTTTTCTCATCCAACAAAGTAGCACGCAAAATCCGAATTAGTGAGGCTGTACCAGCACTAGCTATTACCAAAATAGGCAACCATATATTTCCTAGTAGATCGAGGAACTTGCCAATCGTCCAAGGCGCATCCTTATACTCAATAGAAAACAAACCGGTAACGGCGTGACCAGTTTGAGCAAAAATTAGATATGTTAAAGCCAAAGCTAGAAGAAAATTGGGCAGAGCGAGACCGATAAAACCAACGATTGTCGCTATATAATCGCCAATAGAGTATTGACGCAGCGCTGAATAGATACCGATTGGTACTGCTACCAACCAAGTGACGGCTAGGGAGATTAGTGTAACCACCATCGACATAGGGAGTCGTTCCATAATAACTTCGGTCACTGGTTTTTGGTAAATGAAGGAACGCCCCATTTCGCCCTTCAACAGAAAATTGCTGATCCATAAAATGTACTGTAGTACTGCTGGTTGGTCGAGGCCATATTGCTTGTAAATGGCGGCGATTTGGGATTCATCCATTAAGAAACCAGTTCGTTCTAGGTTTTCCACATAGGTTTCAACGTAACTACCGGGAGGTAATAAAATGACAATAAAAGAGATAATGGAAATGGTAAAAAGAAGCGGAATACTGAGGATAATTCGCCGAATGATAAATGCTTTCATCAACGCTATTTCTTCTGATGATTATGAGGAATCACCATTCCGGGTTTCAGCCTAGACAGCATCATTGTGCCGTTTTGAAAAATAGTTGTTCCATGCCATAATCTAGTGCACGGTCAAACGGATAACCATTTTTAATCACATTACCAAGATCAGCATTGTAGACTGTCGGGACAGTCATTCGCCCCACCGGCCAAATTGTAACGTAGTGGGATGAGAACCAATTAACGAGATCCTCAAACAAGGCCTCACCTGCCGGCGACTGAGGTGGAACGACTTTGCGAGCAACATGAAGATCAAAGAACTTTTGTAGATAGACAGGAGGTTGGCGACCGGAATCGCCATTGGTGGTGAAGTATTGTGCTGACATTGGTGCCCAATGACCTTTTGAACTGGGCCAGTAATCCTCAGAAATACCCGGCCCCCAGATGGGTTCATCACTCCAATGGATAGTAGCCATCAACTGGTTAGCGTTCATGCGTTGACTAAACAACCGATCCCCGATAACATCCAAAGTGGTACGTAGTTCAATTTGCTCAAAATAAGATTTTAATAATTCGCCTAAAGCAAGAAAATCGGGCGATATTGCCGCCGTGGTAATCCTGAGTTCAAATCGTCTACCGTCTGGGTCTGTTCGAAAACCATTCGTGTCACGTTGGTTCATACCGACCTGATCTAGTAACTGATTGGCGATCTGAGGATCGTAGGTTTCCTTGGTATATCCATCTACTGTATAGAGTCCAAAATATAGGGTGTTGTTGACATCTTCCTTATCAATAGCACTGGCAAGGGCACTACCAAACCGCGGATCAGTGATTAGACCTTGCCAGCTGCTATCCACCGTCTGATAATCAAAATCATGATTCAGGAATAAGATAGGGGGATTATTTATCGAGCCATGTAGAACAGTCTTTATATTGGCGCGTTTCGCGTTCAACCGATAGAGTGGCATTTCCCTAATTTGAGCATAAGAAGTCATGACATCGTACTCGCCAGAAGCGGCTTTAAGCATGATGGCTTGCAGGTGATTTGACACTTCAGATTCCACACAATCGACGTAGGGCAGTTGATTGCCGGCAATATCAACTTTCCAGTAGTAAGGATTGCGAACTAACCTGACCACGGAGCTAGTGACCGTTTCGGCTATCCAAGGCGTGAGTGCGGGTACGCCCACACCGTGCTCGCTGTATAATTCCCAATGGGGTATATCTTTGAGGATCACCAGATTTTCCCAGTTTGCAATTTGTAACTCATTCAGAATGGGCTGAATGTCGGCCATCTGAGTGTAATTGGTGTGAAATTGCTTAATAAAGTGGGCTGGTCGGAAGAGCATGGTATAGTCAGGTATCCAAGAAGAGAGCTCTGCTAAGAATTGCCCGTAAGAAGCCTCAAAGGTAATTATGAAGGTTAAATCATCAACAATTGTCAGTTTGCCAGGTGTACCATCTCCTCGTCCGAGGGTTCTCACCTTGCGAGGGAAACTAGGATAAATTCGTTCGTCAGCATACAATTCCCAAGTCATGCGTACATCTTCAGTTGTCAGTGGCACGCCATCTGACCATTTAAGTCCCTTACGAATGGTTAATGTATATTTACGGTAATCAGCACTAATTTGATAACTCCTAACAATCGCTGGTAACGGATCTTTGGTACTTTGGTCGGGAGCTCGTAAAATTGTCATTCCCATAGCCAAGGCCAATTCGTGTACTCCTCCGTTGAGGTTGGGGGTGCGAATCGTGCCTCCGTACTGACCGACCTCCCAATCTAACCATTCTTCTGAGTTCAGGACACCTGGGCCAACCACAAACGGTTCTACCGGTAGACGCTTCTCGATTGGTGGCAACTGACCAGACTTTACCTGTAAAGCCAAAAAGGGGACTTCATTATATGTCGCTGGTATGGGGTATTTCTGTTGATGAACAAAAATGGACCCTACAGAGGTTGTCTTTTTGGTATTCTCAATAACTGTCTTAGTCATCGCACTCTGTTGACTGATCAACATAACGATAACTAATAAGATAATAACTGAAATCGTTCTAAAAGACACAATGCCTTTGTTCATAAATCACCGAGTAGATGCGTGCAACATTAGTGAAATGAAAACTATCTTTACCGATTGTGCTATATTTTATCGATAATCTTCAGCCTGCCCCTGTGGTTGATACCCCAATACTGCTCGTGCATGTTCCATATCACGATAGTTCCATTTGTTGTTGGAAACGACATAGAAAACATCGAATTTAATACTATCTGGTGCTTGGACGCAGGCTTCAACCATACCGGCTATATTGTCTTGGCTACAGTAGATAGAAAACTATCGATTCTGATGAGGACGATCTGCAGTGTTTACCGCACCGATTGGCAGACAGATGACGGACATATCTGAACTATCGCTAAAGTGACGGGCCAGAGCCTCTCCCCAAACCTTGGTGCAACCGAAAATTCCCTGTGGCCAAATAGGAGTTTCATATGTCAGTTTAGACCAGCTTAATGGAACTTTTTCGTATACACCTTGTGTCATCTCTCGGTAAGGTGATTGGTTTTCGTGTCCAGAAATGACAGCACCACTTCTGGCATAGATAGCGCGTTTAACCCCTGCCTGCCGAGCGATTTCAAATACGTTGTAGGTGCCAATGATGTTGTTCTGCAAAAAACCGTTCCAGTCAGCTTGAATTGTGGCGGCCAAATGGATAACCACATCAATTTTTTCAAAGGCGGGTCGAATTGCTTCTAAATCGGCGATGTCTGATTGGTGACAAATTACATTTTCAACTAGTCGGCGGTTGAGTGCACTCAGCTCGCAGGTAGATTCCAGTCGATTAGCAACCACCTGACCAATCAAACCACTCATGCCGGTAATTAGAACTTTTTTGCGCAACATAGTTCCTCCTAGTTTAATTCATCTCTGTTGGACCTTTATTTTGGTTCATGCCGACAGATCAGCAATTTAGATTCTACCAAGACCAAATGCTTTTGTAAAGTTGCGAAACGGATCGGAATTTGTACCGCTAGCTGTTGGTCGTACTGATTGGCGCAGAATTGAAGTCAGATCAGCCAATGTTGGTCTGCTAAATCTGATCTAACACAACACTAAAAGGAGTCTCTAGACAATTATAGTTTAAGCAAATAGCAAAAACGATTCTGAAATGTGTATAATCAGTGTAAATACGGGCATATTTGTAATTGGTTATCGGGTTTTTGATAAACTAAATAGATTTAGGAGACTCAATGATGAAAGTAACCGGGGTAAAAACGTACGTTATAGAAAACGAACCAGTTGAAAAAGCCGGAGAAGATAATTCATCAGCTAAACGGTATATTGGGGGTAAATATTTTTTAATTCTAGAACTTGCCACTGATGAAGGGATAGTAGGAATCGGAGAAAAACTTACAGGGAGTGCTTTCTCCGGAAAAATGACTTGGAAGGACTTCAAATCCCATATTCAACTCGTTCATGAAACTGTTGAAGCCTTTGTAATTGGCCAAAACCCTTTCAATATAGAAAAAATCTATTATGATATGTATGCAGGTAGACATGATTACAGACTACCAAGCCTGCATTTTGACATGGTGTTATCAGGTATAGAAATGGCGTTATGGGATATTGTTGGAAAGGCCAATAATCAACCAATTTATAACCTTTTGGGTGGAAAGTATTGGGACAAATTGAGAGCTTATGCTTACATGCCTCCGATTCCTGAAAGGAAACCTGAAAACGCGGGCAAAGTTGCAGAACAATTGCTAAAAGAAGGAAATTCAGCTTGTAAATTTGACCCTTTCCACCCAATTACAGGTGTACCACGAGATATCGGCCTACCTGAGATTACATATACGGAAAA
>CAYVHK010000173.1:0-3135 GCA_964451145.1 uncultured bacterium
CGTTTGCCTTTTTTCACATTCCACACCGATATGTTTACAGTGGCGTTCGCGCGGACCGACCGAAATTGTTTCTGGTTCGAGCCACTGGACAAATTGAGTTACCTGCAGGTGGGCACCAATTTCTTATTCGGTCATTAGGAAAATCAATCGGTGCTGATACCCGCCTCCGTACATCTATTATTTTTTGTTCAAGCTTCAGTGACGGAAAATCTCAGATATAAAAGATTGAACTACCGATTCTACGACCATTGAATCATCGGATTATCTATATAGTTTTCTCAAATTTCGAACCTATGTTTGTTTCAAGATCCAAATCTATTAATAAATATTTAGCATGTAATCCTCTGCCATATCCTGCTAGTTGTCCTGACTTACCTATTACGCGGCGGCAAGGAATAACTACGCTAATAGGATTAGTTGCATTTGCTGATGTAACAGCTCTTATTGCCTTAGGATAGGATGTTTTTGCTGTCTGCTGGGAATAGGTAATTGTTTGACCGTAAGGAATTTGGCCAAGCATCTTCCATGCTTTCTTTTGAAATGCTGTGCCACACAACGATAAGGTCAGTTCAAAGCACTTCCTATGTCCTTCAAAATAACAAGCCTTCTGTTTTGGCTTGGTTAGTATGACATTGTTGGCTCGATGTCTAGCGTCCTTCAACATGTTTTGAAATCTATCTCGGTTATTTTTAAAAATGACAGCTGTTAAATGGACTTCGTTTGCTACAATCATTAAATTGCCAACTGGTGAATCAAAAATTTGAAATGAATTTACCATTGGCAAGAGCATAGAAAGTATTATCAGTCTTGGTGAACTGAAATACTCATTTGAAATGAATATGTAAGATGTTTATTTTTATATTATTTGTGAGATCAGAGGTCGTGAGCGACGTAAATAAATTAAGCTTAATATTAAGCTGGTGACGAAAAGAAATTCTACCACCAAGAATCTTTCATCTCCGTAATGACTCTTGACACCATTGAATAGATTGTCCAATAATAACCATTCCAATTGGTGCAGTTGAAGTGCTTTAAAACGATGAGTATAATGACTCATAAACCCTTCAGGAAATCCATCCAAAACCCCGTCTGCAAAGCGGAGGAGGTAGTGGTCCCAGAGATCGTAAATTATGGCCATTAACATACCATAACCATAATGTATATCGATCCATAACCCCCAAGCAAAAATGATGGTACCACCTAGCATCCAACCCCAAAAAACAGAGCGAGAAAATAAGGATCCTGAAGGACTACAATCGTGATAAGTAAAAATAGCTAAAGTATCGATCACTGCATGAGATAGAAAAGCATAAACTAATCTTATTGCTAACCAGGTCCATGTTGGAAGGTTATTAAACCATCTAAGGCGACCATCTTTACGTTTAACCGACATTTGTCCCAAATGGAGGCAAACCATACCAGATAGAAGGTGGGCAGGGACCATCATGGCAAAATTATCATCATTTCATTTTCTTAATTGTCTAACACTATCAAAGATTACCTGAATAATACAAAAGGTATAAGGAATGCCGTGAGACGACTTGGCTCAAAAGTTTCAGACTTTGATTAGAAAAGAACAGTAGATGAGCTCCTTTAACATGGTTAGTGAATTCCTGTGTCTGATAACAGAAATATTAAAATTAAATTATTTGGCTTCGGTAAGAGCAGCAAAGAGAAAGGGGGCCAACCGCTGCCAATACCAGCTCTGGTATACGAGTTATCTTTTGTGTGGGTTTAAATAAGGAAAATCAGGGGGGAAGAAGAAGGTTTTGTACCTTGACAGAATAGATCAACTGTGAGAGAATTAGTGTCATATTTACCAAAATAAAGCAACAGCCCAACCCTGCCGAGTTATCTCGGCTTTTTTTATGCCTGTGAAATGATCCCAACTAGTGCAGGTTATCAATCGCCTTAATCCACTTAAAATTGAATATTCAAAGGAATAGTAGATTTCCTTCCACCGATTCCTATTGCATATTTCATAGTATATTTTCTTCTATTAGGGGCTTGTCTTAATTTGAGTTCACTTTACTGTTCGCGTCTCTTCCTAGCCCTTCAGTTATTCCAAGTATGACAATTAAAAATAGATGCTTTATCAGACACAAGCCTGAACCATAATAATCACATCAGTAAGGTAATTGATATGCTTTTCAATTCATTGCCACCCCATTTAGTTCAGATGATCCATAGCCGTCTTTATCCTAAAGAAGAAATCCTCCTAACAGCTAATTCAGATATGACGGAAGACCATCAATTTGATGATCGTTGGCTAGTAGTAACAAATCAGCGAATTTTGACATTTGTTCCAGATGAGGAAGAACAAAACCCACTGATAGAAATATCCCTTCAAGAAATCAAAGAGGCAAAAACCGAATCGCTTGTCGGTGGAGGATATATCGAGATCTGTACAGATAAGAAATCAATTTTAATCCTTCACTTTTCTAATTCACTCACTGATAAGTTTTCCGAAATCGTGCGTGGGATTCAACAACTCTCGATAGGAGAAAAACTCATTATATCAACGGACCTGCCACAATCTCATTGTGATAAATGCGAGTGACGATTGCCCGAGAAGGACGGCATCTGCCCTGCTTGTATAAAAAGAAGCACCGTATTATTACGCATTATGTATTTTCTTAAATCTTATTGGAAATCTGTCTTTATAATGGTTGTAGTCACGCTTGTGGGCACACTTGTCAATCTGCTTCCGCCTTTCATCACAAAACATATTATGGATGATGCTATTGTCCCAAAAGGAAAAATAGTGCTTACAGCCTCGGAACGGTTGACAACACTCGCTTGGCTTGTACTAGTCTTGTTAGGGGTTCGGGTTGTAGCATTACTCAGTGAAATTGGACATGGCAGATTAGCCGCATCGATTGGCAATCAGGTAACAGCTGATATCCGAGCGGCAGTTTTTCGGTGTGTAGAGCATTTATCCCTTGTTTTTCATAATAAGAGAGAAACAGGTGTCATTCTTTCTCGTGTCAGTCGTGATACGGAGAGATTACAAGATTTCCTTATTGAAGGATTACCCTATATTATCATTGAAATCTTGACTATGACTGGAATCTTATCATTTCTATTTTACATGAGTTGGGAATTAACGCTTTGGGTGCTCATTCCCACACCTAT
>CAYVHK010000173.1:3145-9071 GCA_964451145.1 uncultured bacterium
AAATTATCAAATTTAATCAACACATCCATGCAGCAATGATTGCGGGGATACAAGCAGATCGCGTAGAGCCCAGCTTCTGGGCGGCAATGAACTTCACTGGCAGTATTGGTATGATTCTTCTCTGGTTGATTGGTGGCAGACACGTAATTCAAGAGGAACTTTCTCTCGGAACCTTGATAGCATTCCAAGGTTATATGTGGATGTTGTATGGACCACTTGAATGGTTATCTCAGGTCAATCAGTGGATGACGCGAGCATTTACCAGCGCTGAGCGAATTTTTGAACTCATGGACACTATTCCAGAATCTTACGATGAGAAAAATGCTATTCCATTACCGAAAATGCAGGGCAAAGTTGAATTCAAAGATGTTGAGTTTGGATATGATAAAAGCAAGCCAGTGATCAAGGGGGTTAATTTTTCTGTTAAACCAGGTGAAATGATCGGACTAGTAGGAAAATCTGGAGCAGGTAAAACGACAATAATAAATTTAGTTTGCCGTTTTTTTGAGGTGAACAAAGGTCTGCTGGAGATTGATAATATTGACATTAAGAAGATCCGATTGGAAGATCTACGTGGAAAGATCGGTATCGTATTACAAGAGTCTTTTCTATTCAACGGAAGCATCATGGAAAATATTGCCTATGCCAAACCTGAGGCAACATTTGAAGAAATAATGGAGGCATCGAAGGTGGCCAATGCACACAATTTCATTTTGGCAAAACCTGACGGATACGATACTATCGTCGGCGAACGTGGTAGTAGGTTGTCGGGCGGAGAAAAACAACGAATTTCAATTGCACGTGCAATTCTACATGATCCTAAAATCCTAATTTTGGATGAGGCCACCTCATCAGTAGACATTGAAACAGAAAGACAAATTCAGGAAGCGATCAGCAGACTAGTTAAAGGGCGTACAACATTCGCTATTGCACACCGGCTCTCAACACTTCGTAATGCTGATAGGTTAATTGTAATGGATGATGGAAAAATAATAGAAGTTGGCAATCACGCAGAATTGATGCAAAAGAAAGGAAAATTTTACAAACTAGTACAAACTTATCAGGATATCTCCAAGGCAGTTGCATATACATAGTAAAATCAAATTGAAAGATGATAATGGGAGATACTAAAAGACAGTTATGAAAGAACAGATTGATTTCGAATCATTAAATCTTTTCTATCATTCCGACGGAAAGCTAAGGTTAGTTATTAAGAATGATAGGTGCTATCTATCAGTGAAAGTGGTTTCTTCAGCCCCGCTCTCGCACCCAGAAGCATATATTTCGCTAATTTGTGATAAGGGCGAGGAAATTTGCATGATTTCTTCTCTTCAAGACCTTAATGAGGTTACAGCTGAAATAATCCAAAAAGAACTCCGCAAACATTACCTGACTGCTATCATTCACAAAATCTATTCAGTACGAAGTGAATTTGGAGTTTCTTACTGGGATGTCCACACAAATCGAGGACGACGGGAATTCGTCGTTGAGGAAAACTCGAATCAGTTCATATGGATGAATGAGGGGCGTTTGCTGATAACAGACGTAGACGGCAACCGATTTGAGATCCCGGATATTAGGCAGTTGGATAAGGATAGTGGTAAAAGAATATTACATATTACTTAGAGAAGAAAATAACCCCACTGAACTTTGCATTAAAGTCAACTTTCTAACTTCCAGATCGTCTTGTACATCAGGAATTCAAATTGGGAATTAGCTTAAATGAATCAGCTTAAATCCTCTATTCAATACTTGTTAACGATTTCATTTTCTATCTTTATTTACTCTAGTCTTCAGGCACACGAATTTTTTCCTTTGTCAGTAGGTAGTGAATGGGTCTATAAAAACAAGAAAACGGGCCAAAAACTTGAACTAAAGTTAACTCGTCCCCTAAATCTTGACCAGCGACGAAACAATCCTATTCAGAGGCAAAGGCAAAATATACTAAACCAAGGGCAGCCTCCTAACAAGGATACCCAACGACCACGGCTAAACCCACCTAATCTAGGTCAACGTCCTACCATTCCTAAACAAATTCAAGCACCAATTTTTCCTCCAAATGGTCTGTTGATAGAGACACATTTCAACCAGGAAATAATAAACTCTCGTGGTGTTTACATCGATTCTGGTAGTTTGAATCAGGTTTTGTTGAGAATAAACAGTGGTAATTTTATTTTTGGTTTGGACCAACCATTTCTACCATCTAAGCTAACTATTGGAACAAAATGGTCCGCAAAGAGCCAAGGTGTGCGAAAAGGATGTAGTCTCAAGACAAAATGGACAGTAAAAGCAATAGAAATTGTTCAGGTTGAAGCAGGTAAATTTAGAAGTTTAAAAATAACAGAAGAAAATAATCTACTAAATTGCAGGCAGTTAGACTTGAATCAGGAAAATACAATAGAACATATCTGGTATGCAGCGAAGGTTGGACCAATCAAGATCATGTTTATGGATGGGAAAACATATGAGCTGGCTAAATTCAAGTCAGCACTAGCAGTGGAATCTAGTAGACATAAACTGACTACTAGTTGGGCTACATTAAAAAAGCAACAAATCCGTTAGTGGTTGGGCCATTCATTTTATTATATAATTTTTTGTCGCTGGCTTGCCCACTACCAAATAAGAAAGTATTTTCTGACTAAACACGTATTGTAAACCTGCGCAAAAGATAAATCGTGTAACTGGGTAAGCAAGCCACCAGATACAACCCAGTTGACTCTTTTTTCTATTGAATAGAACAATATATAACACTTTCTACTATCGATACCCATTCTTTTCAGATTTGTATTGCCAGTTATTCTGGTTCAGTGCTATTTTTGTCGACTAGATGAGTTTTTTGCTATTGGTAAAATATATAAAAATTGAGGCTATTATGTCAAAGACTAGTTGGATATTCCTCTTTCTGTTAGTATCTTCAGTTTATGCAGAAAAGAAAGACTTGCCGGTTATAGCAAATGCTGAGGAATTAAAAGAGGTCAAGGTTAAGAAGATTATTTGGAAGAAGGATGGGGCAAAAATGGTTCGTATCCCTGAGAATTCTGGGTTAGTCTTTGCTGTTGGTAATGTTTTTTTTATGGATGTTTATGAAGTAACTGTTGGGCAATTTAAGATGTTTATGAAATTGTCAGGCTATAAACCTGATAAAGCCATTGATTGGAATGATGTTTATGAGTATTCTCCTAGCAACAAGCACCCAATGATTTATGTTAGTTGGCATGACGCTATGGCCTATGCTAAATGGGCAGGCAAACGATTACCATATGAGCACGAGTGGGAATTTGCTGCTCGTGGTAGTTTGATAGGAAAAATTTACCCTTGGGGAAACGATGAAAGTTTGGCCCGTGATCACGCTAATTATGAGTATACTGGTGGAAAAGATAGGTGGGATAAACAAGCAGCACCAGTTGGTAGTTTTTTGCCGAATGGATATGGGTTACATGATATGGCTGGTAATGTTTACGAATGGTGTCAGGACTGGTATAGCGGCGACCGACAATATCGGGTGTTACGAGGCGGATCTTGGCCCTACAACACCTACACTCTGCGTGTGGCTGACCGACTGAACTACACTCCGGATTTTAGGCACGGCTACCTCGGATTTCGATGTGTGTCAGGACTGAATTGATTACCTCTGACTTGTTCAGATGAGGAATGAGAAAAGTTAAGAGGTAATCAATAAATTTCAGCGGATGATCCGTACCCAGAGGACGAGTCCCACCCGTGATTGAGCGAACAAATTCACCATAATAATTATGACAATAGCCGATTAATGAGCGTAATTTTATAATTTTAGATAATCAACTTGATCAACGAATCAATCACAGAAAATCGCGCAAAAGATAATCCGTAGACCTTCTTCCCAATCCTAAACTTGACTTCCATTTTCTGATAATTCTGTAAGAATCAGGTATTTACAGGTGTAAAAAAGCCGAGGTGAATCTCGCCAGAACCGTGTCACAGTTACACGATTTTTTGTCTTTTTGTCAAAAATATGTCTTTTCTATTTTTTGCTCAACAATAAACTTTAAGAACAGAGAAACGACTAATGTTCGTACTTCAATTCTCCTTGAAGTGAATGGCTGGGCACATCTTCTTCACCTTTTGATGTGTCCAGTTTTTTGTTTTTCTCCATTTCCCTATCTTAAAGCCACTATATCAAGCAGAATATCCCATGTTTTTTGATAATCGTGCCATACAGCCACGTTCGTATTATCCGGAGGTCTACGTTTTTGTCAATACTAACTTTCAATCTTAGTTTAGCATAAATATCTGGTGCCTTCATATCTACGAAACTCACTTCTATTAAATTCAATTACAATTAGTTGACAAGCGACTTAACTACTTATTGAAAGCCCCGCAAAAGATAAATCGTGTGCCCACTTTTACCACAGGCTAACAATTCAATTGTCTATGTTCACATCTGGTATTATTACCAACCAAAAAATGTGATGCCACGAATAATATTTTATTTCGGTGGTAAGTTCTTTACTGGATAAGGTTATCGTTAACATTACTATTTTTTACCCTCGATAGACTTGCGAAATTCGACAGTTTCAATCCCCTCTCTAACTGATTCTATTTCTTTCTTGTATTGTTTTTTACTTTGATCATGTTCTTCCAAGCAACGTTGGAAATAATCATCGAGGTGTCCATCCTGTAAAATCACACTTTCGATTTGTTCCATTAATTGTTGTTCAAAATTAGCTGAGTATATCCCCATAGTCTGTTGCTATATCCTTTAGATCTTCTATTGCGAGTGCCACAAATGCAGAAGTACTGTTTTTTAGGTTTGCTATCCACCGCGAAATAAGCCTGACAAACAGGGCACTTGATTAACCCTATCAGTAGTTACTCGGTTGTCGCAATCCCTCATTTTTATTTTGATTTTATTTTGAGTCACATTTTTTTAGATTTGTTTTGTTTGAAGATCCGTTCAGCCTGTTCGAAGGTAATAATAGGCTAATGGTTATTTTGGGCCAGAGCCCGTTCCTCAAAAGGTTTCACTTTACCCCCTTCTTGGTTCGGCCCCAGACCTGATTGCCCTGCTGATTCCCGAAACTCATATCGTTCAACTCTCTGGTAATAGTGTTAGCACCGATACCGTTTTCGTGTCTTTGAAAATCACATTTGACAGCCAGATCCGCCTCCGGGTTAATTTTGAGTACGACTTTAGGCTGATTCTCGTTACGCTGGATCTACTTCTTGCGGTAACTGTAGGGGAGCGACCTCCATTACTGAATCTGGCTGATCGTTTTTGCTTTTAATGAAAACATGTTTCCTCGGCTTTCTGACGCTGTTCTAGTTCGGTAAACGGATGAAATATACGCTGGTTGAAGTGATTTGGTATTTTCAGTCGGCCTATTTCCTTTTGTGGAAGATAGTTTGACTTGGGGGTTTATTTATCCTATGATGTCAGAATCTGATTGGTTTATATGAACGTAAATTTCAGCCTACCGGCCATGGTCGTTAAAAATTTAGTGTACTGTTTATTTAGAAATGATGCGGTTTAAGAGATTAACCCCAAAAGTAACGCTGCTAATGATTCTGGTAGCCTTGCATCTGACTCCAATTTGGCTTTTCACCTATTTTCCTACCCAAGACGGTTCGAGCCACATCTACAATGCCTATGTGCTGAAAGAGTATCACAAGCATCAAAACTATCGCTTACGTGAGGTGTATAACCTCAATCTGATGTTATTTCCCAACTGGAGTTCGCAGGTTATAATGACCGCTTTCATGCATATTCTACCGCCAATTGTCTGTGAGAAAATTGTCATCAGTCTCAGCATCGGTCTTTTACCTTTGGCCTTTCTCTATTTTTTATACGGTATTGACCGACGACGGATGAACTTTGGGCTTGGGTTAGTCGGCTTTATTTTTACTTATCACTATCTGCTTCACATGGGTTTCTACAACTTCTCGCTCA